>DATFCE010000379.1:0-27022 GCA_035253365.1 Nitrospiraceae bacterium | reverse complement strand
CGCAAGGGCACTCGGCTACCGTACAAGAAATCACCACAGATTCCGCCGGCTGTCTGGCTTTACTCGACAGCATTCGGCAGGAAGATCGTTGGCAAGGCACAGCGGGCGTCTTTACCTGCACTCAGACGCCGGCGTTCGAATCGTTCGCGTCGGTTCCGTTCGTGAACGTTAAAGCCATCGGGGCCGAGCAGAGTAACACGTCGCTGATCTACGATTCGCGCGCCATCTTGAAGCTCATTCGCAAGCTTGAGGGCGGCGTCAATCCCGACGGTGAGATCTTGGAATTCCTCATAACAAAGACGCCGTATCGCCACGTGCCCGCGCTATTGGGCCAGATCCGATATGAAGGCAGCCACGGTTTGCTGCCGGGATCGGCGTATTCAGCCACCGTCGGGATTTTGACGGCCTTCATCCCGAATGAGGGCGACGGCTGGACCATGACGCTGCGCCATCTTGAACGGCTGCTGAGCGACAGCCGCTCGCATGGTGATTCGATCACGCGTTCTCAAGCGGCGGCCCGTGTCCAAACTCATTCAGACGAGTTTTTGTCCCGCATGCGGCGTTTGGGCGAAATTACGGCAGGCTTACATGTGGCCCTGGCTTCAGACACTACCGACGCGGCGTTTCGCCGCGAGCCGATCACGCAGTCCGATGTTGAGAAGTGGCAAACGGCATTGCGTGGCGAGATTCACACCATCATGGCGCAACTTCGCGCCATGCCAGCTCATGTGCTCGAGGCGCTCGCACTGAGCCGCGACGCGCTCGGCGGGCTGGAGACCGCGTGCATGGAAAAGGCAGCTGACGCCGCGCTACTTACAACACACGGCGTGATGAAGATCCGCATTCATGGTGATTATCATCTCGGGCAGGTCCTCAACACCAGCCCGGATTTCACCATATTGGATTTTGAAGGAGAGCCCGCGCGGACCTTGGACGAGCGCCGCGCAAAAGCGTGTCCGCTCAAGGATGTCGCGGGGATGCTGAGGTCATTCAACTATGCGAGGCACGTCGCGCTCAGACAGTCACCATCCTCGTCGGATGGCTACAGGGTACTTCTTGAAGTATGGGAACAGGACACCGTCGATGCGTTCTTGGCGGGCTACCATTCGGTCGCGGCGCCCGGCGCCGTTCCATTTCTTCCGGATTCACCGGCCGCCGCCGGCCGGTTGCTCGCGCTCTTTCAATTGGAGAAGGCCGTCTACGAGCTGCGGTACGAAATCAACAACCGCCCGGACTGGGTGGAGATCCCCATCCAAGGCCTTCAGCGGTTACTTGAACAGTAATGTAGGCTGTGATCCACAACAGAAGCATAACTAATGATGGTGCTTAGAACCCTCCTTGTACGACCGTGATGCTCATAGTTGCTACCTACCTTACTTGGTCGTAAAGCGCCAGGTCTCGCTTTCGGCCCTGCCGCCTTTGCCGTCCTCAGCAATCACCTTCCAGAAATAGACTTTATCCGACTCCAGTCCGGATACCGTTTTGGATACAATATCGGTCCCGCCGATCACTTTGCCACCGCTGCACGAAGAAATGATGATCGCGGTCAGCATCGTGATCGCCATCAGGCTCAGAAGACCGCGTCTGTTCTTCATCCGCGCAAAGATCAGCCCCACGACCAACGAAGAACCTCCCAATCCCACCAGCCACGCATAAATAATACCCCGACCCCGCGTATGGTTTGACACCGCAGTGCAATCGGTTTCGGCAAATTGTTTATCGACACCCCACAAGCAATGTTTATAGGTCACAGGATCACCATCCGAATCGGCTGCCTTCTTCCACGTAAAGGTCACCGTTCTGGGAAGGCCAGCCTTGAAATTCTCTGGGGAAAGGAGTAGCGGCGCCCTAGGCATCGCATTGCGTTCGATTTGCTGTGTCAGCAGGTAGGTTTTCGCAAACCCGGGTTCCCCCGTCACCATCACGTCCTGTACACAGTTGGCCCTTCGGTCCTCTGCAACAATGGCACTGCAATATTGCTTCGCCACTTCCGGCTTAAGTGGTTTTTGGGGGGACTTCTTTGGTGTTCCTCCCGGTATCTGTGGGAGGGTGCAAGAACGAGGAGATTCTCCGGGCCAACTGTCGAGGGTAAACGTTTTCGTCGAGGTGCCGGGTGCATAGTCGAAAAGACTTGTGGCCTTTCTGACCCGCCAGGCATCTGCAAATTTCTCATAGAGGTCAAGATACCGCTGATGTAAATCGGCAGGCCTAGGGCCCATCAAGCCCCCGTCTGGAAGTGCCGGCAACCAGTTCCCCGGAGCAATGGAGCCCATCACTCCCTCCGTCGCTCGTGCATGACGCGCATCAATGTTCAGGTACCACAGCTCATAATGATCCCACCAACCGGGTGTAATGACCACGACGGTTCCGCCTGGGGATTCGATCTGAATACCTCCTGGCGCCGTCGTTCCCACAATTCGCCCCCCTGACGCAAGAAGAATTTCTTCCGTACTCATCTTCGTAAGTTGGCCATCGATCCGCAGTTGGAGCCCGGTGGGATCAGGCTCACCACTGAGATTCGGTTCGTACGTGATACGGTGGGGGCCGATCCGAACGGCCATGGCGGTGTTGATGCTGACACAGGAGGTGAGCCCGGTGTGGGGATTGGGACCGAGGGGGGATTCTGTTTCGACAGCGGTCTGGCGGGCCTGGATTTCCAGATTTTCACCGCGCAGGAGAACAAATTCACCCGCACTCTGAAAATCGTAGTTGACCCCGTCGATCGTTTTGATGTGCGGGTCCCCTTCTGTATAAGGGCGTCCTCCATTAATCCACCGGCGAATCGTTTCAATATCCACTTGACTGAGCGGCGGTCCTCCACAGGGCATACGCCCATTGGGACAATTCTCGTTTCCATTAGTAACTCGCTGAAGAATGAAATTTGCTAAAGGATCGGCCACTGAGTGTGAACGATCTAGGCGCCTTCCACCCACCGCTGGGGACTCATCCTCTGAAAGATCTAGGGAGCTACCATGATTACTATACGGCGGATACCCCAACCCACCATGGCACTCGATACAACTCTTGTTAAATATTCTCTGCACATCGGTATAGGTGGGAACAGCAGTGGCGGAGGGGAGTCTACTCCATTCTGCACCACTATCGGCAATGAGTTGCGCGCAATCAGTGGTCGTGGCTACATGTCCTAAATAGCTGTTTCCCGCCAGATCATTCATTACGGAAATATATCCGCCGAATACATCCGCAAACGTGTAGGCTCGAGAACGACCACGGACACCCATCGACCATTTGTCGACGGATACGCCCAACGGCTCCAAGAAGTAGCGGAAGAGCGTGATCTTTGTATTCTCTTTCAGCAATGACGTCTCATAATCTTCGCGATCGACATAGACTCCTCCCATTCCTGAAACATCAGCCAATCCCAAATCAATAGGCCGTCTAAACACCTCTTGTCGGAGCCTACTCGGAGAAGTATCCGTTCCTGCCGTTGTAGCGGCACCATATTGTTGGATAAGACCGTTCGTTGGAGCATCCAGATACGGATCACCGGTTCTATTCAAGTTGATTTTTTCTATATCTGCTTTACGCCGGGGTAGACTTTGACGTGTGGTAGGGAGACCAGTAGGGCTAAGGCGTCTCGTACGGGTGTCTGTCTCAAGCGCCGAAAAACTCATTCCATTGCGAGCATCAAAGAACGCGCGGGCCGTTGTTCCTGGCGCGGCTAGCGTATCTGGATTACTGACACACCCGGTTGATATGGCCAAGGCAATGGGGCGGACATCGATGGGAACACTCCCTGTGGCAAAACGGTGACTAATCAGCTCATCCGCTATCCGTTGTTGATTAAAGCGGGTGGTGGCAACTAATCCACCAAGAGCATCGAAGAACCGTACTCCCCGCCCTTCGTCACTCATGGGAATGTTCGAATGGTGAAGCGTCACGAATGACCCGCCTCGCGTTACAGACGTTGCAGGCCCTGTCCCTGTGGCGCCGTCAAACGAATAAGATGTCGTGATTGCTGGATCTGCCCCCGTAGGAGCAGGTTCCGTCAAAACGGGAGGGGAGGTATCGAACCCAAAATTAATATGGCCATCGTTGGTTCCACCGGTCGTAGGCGTAATGGCATGTGCCGGCGGAACACCGGGAGGCTGAAGCTCTAACTGCTCGATGATCGATCTAACATCAGGATTCGCTCTCCAAGTCCAGGGATTAAAGATCTTCCGGAATGCAGCTACTTCCACGGAACCTTGATATATACGGTCTCGGTTGAATGGCAACATTCCTCCCCAGCTATCATAGGAGTCCCAGTTGGGTTTATTTTTGACTTTCACAGTGCCTGGTGGAATGCCGTCAGTACCAGGGGTGGACCCGGGAATCGGAGGAGAAACAGCGCGATTAAGATTGACAACATTTCGGGTCGAATGACATTTCGAGCATTTAGAATCGTCTATTGTGATGCCTCTTGGCCTTGCAGGAAATGCTCGCTTTGTAGAGCCGTCGAGAAGGGTAATGGTGTTACCCATCTCCGGTATGTCCGCCACAACGATTTCATGGAATCGGAAATTCTTTTGGACGGCGTCCCATTGCATATACTCAATGGCATTGGGATGGGAACCAGGATACGAGCTGTGCTGTGTCATCCCGACGGTAAATACAAATTGGGCGCTCTCGCTAGGGAGGAGTATTCGAGGGGATTCCGCGGTACCCGTCTGTAGACTTTCCGATCGGGACATTAAAATCCAGTTCTGTTTGAACTCGCTCGGTAATGCTGCAATGAACCGTGCCGCGGAATTTACCGTTGGATTGGCAGTTAAGTAGACTGCTATTCCCGCTGGCGTGAAGTTACTTATTGTAGGAATAGCAGGAGTAAGAATAAATTCTGCCCTCGCGGAACGATTTACACTCATTGTCACCGTACACGTAGCCGTCGTACCTGAACAATCTCCATGCCACCTGGAAAAGGTTGAACCCGCAATAGGAGTTGCCGTGAGTGTTATGGGTGCGGAGCTCGTTTCATCGCAATCGGCTCCACAATTAATACCCGAACCAGTAACAGTACCGGCCCCCAGTCCAGTCGTCATGACCCTCAAGTCGGCCGAACCAGCCAAACCAGCAAACGAAAAAACTGCCATCAGTAAAACGACAACGCTGAGTGTAACCCGGTGGATAAAAGTGTTCCATATCGACAACACAAAGCCGATCAACTTTGTCGTTCCCATGAAAACCCTCTTTTTTGTGTTTCCCTTGACCAAAAGGAACGAGCAATGAATGTGCCGTTGTCGTGAGTAGAAATGAGGGTGACAGAAATCATTAGAATTCCTCATTAACGTTATAACGTATGCATTTCCCGGGAACGCGGATGGTGCTAAATCGAGATGTTGTTCGATAGGAATGTGTTATCTGAACGGATACGAAGGTTTATCAAAATAGATACGTGGCGATGCTGAATAAAGAGTGTCTAACAGTGGCAAAGGCAGGAGGCAGCGCTCGGCCCGGATCCCGCCGCGGGAAGGGCAGAATGGAATGATGGTAGGTGTCTACGTCCCGATCATCTCAATGCGCTGGATGTCTTCGTTAGAAAGCACGAGTTGTTCAGCCTGAAGGTCTTCTTTCATATGCTGCGGGTTCGTGGTGCCGGTCAGCGGTAGCATCCCGATCTGCATGGCGAACCGAAAGATGACTTGCGCGACACCGGTCCTTAACCGTTGGGCGAGCGCCTGAAGATCCGGCTCGACAAAGATGCCACGATTCGCGGTCAACAGCGAAAAGCCTTGGTAGATGATATTATGGGTCCGGCAAATGTCCCGCACCTCCTTGTCCCATCCCAGCGCGGCATAACAGCGGTTTTGCACGACCATGGGTTTTACGTTCGCCCGCTCGCACAATTGCGTGAGCTGTCCGGCGGAGACATTGCTGATGCCGATCATTTTCGTTTTTCCGGATTGATAAAGTGTTTCCATGGCCGCCCATACTTCCCAGTCCGCGTCACCTAAGCCATACCGCGAATACGGGCCGTGTAACACATAGGAATCCACATAGTCGGTGTGGAGGTGGGCCAACGAGCTGTCCAAGGACTGCCTAACCTGTGTGGTGAGATCGGCCGAGGCGTCATACGGCGTACGATGGTCCTGCCCGTTCAGCGGCGTAAACTTCGTTTGAAGAAACAGCGTCTCTCGCGCGATCCCGCTCTTCGCCAGCGTCTGCAGGGCGTCACCCACCAACGTCTCCTGATAGTGGATGAGTTGGTTAGCCGTGTCGATGGCTCTGAAGCCGGCTGTCACCGCAAGTTGCACCAGTTGCACCGTGGCGTCTTTTTTCCACGCCGTGCCGTACATGAACGACGGAATCGGAACGTGGTTATATGCGGTCAAAGCCATTATTGCGCCTCCAAGCTATGCTTACCCGGTTTCAGTCCTCTTGTCCACTCGATCATCGAGTCCTCAGCACCAACACTGAGGATTCACCAACACTGAGATTAAGGAAGGCCTAAGCATCGTACCGCTGCATGATTTTTCAGCGGGCATGATTGCCAGAGATCGACACGTCCTTGCCAAGGCACATATCCGTTATGACACACTTGCCTCGTTGATCCGCTTGGCAACCCTTACCCCACTATCTTCACTTTGATATGGCGGTGTCCACGAAGGCGGTAGGCGGGAAAATCCGCGCGGCAAGTGTGAAGACTTTTGCAGTACCGACGCCTCTGCGGCGACGACGAGGGAGGCATCGGCAAGGTCCATCGGATGGTCGCGATACTGCTCCATGAGTTCGCACGCACCACGCATCGAGAATGAAATCCAGCAGACGATCGGCTCCGATGCTATCCGGCGTGAGCAGATGGAAGGCTTCAGTGAGGACAGGAATGGTCGTACAGAGGGGGTCTCGTATCGCCTTGAGAGTATCTTGCAGGATTCATGTTTGCCACACTGAGGATCAAACAGGGCAACGAACAGGCCGGTATCGACAAGAATCATTGGCGATGCTTCCGCTTCAGCGCGGCCACGACTCCTCGGCGTGATTCCGTTGACGGCGCGATGGCGTATCCCCCCGGTCCGAGGTTTAGATGCCGGTACACCTCATAGGGTTACGCTGTGCATGACGCGCGTGATCGCGTAGATCATAAGCCTTGCTTCGAGGCAACCGAAACAGTCCATCCGGACGTTCGCATGAGCTGCCGCAATATTTCTTCCGTTTCGTCATCCAGCCTGTCCGTACGCATTCCCATAGTCTCCTGATCGTTATACACAGCGTAATACACATACTTCGTGACGGTCAATCGGTACGCTAAGTTCGCAGACTAGCCGGGCCATGATAATGTATTGAGGCGTTCTTCAAGAATGAAGCTGTCCGGCCCAGGCAGTTCACGATCACGCGATGTTACGCAGCTTGTACAACTGAATGGTCCGCGCTGAGTCCATCCCAAAAGCTAAAGCTCATTGTCTTCCTCCTCCCACTGTCGCTTCATCGCGGCAGCACGTTGGCGCTGCTTTCGCAGCGCCGCCAATGACAACAGGACGATGATCATCCAGAGGATCGCGGAGCTCGTCACCGCAGGAATCCAGCGTTGCCACGCAAATTGTTGGGACCAAAACTCGTTCTCCAGCTCCCGTAAGCTTCGCCCGGTCACGGCCCGGGCGGCTTCTTCGAGCGAAACGCCGGCGGCGTGCTCCCGGAGCATCCGTCGTGGAGTGTCCGGTCCGAATGAAGCGATGAGATATCGCACAAAAGCTTCCGCCAGAAGGTAGGCCTTGTGCACGGCAGGCGGCCCCTCGCCGAACCACCGGTCGATCTCCTCCAATGAAGTGCGGGTCGCGATCAGCTCGATCCAAAATCCCCACGTCCGGTCTTCCAGATCACGCTCACCCGAAGCGACTGTCGCCAACCCTTCGGCAAACCATCGCGGTCCTGTGTGCCCTTTGATCACCCGCATCACGAACACGTGCGTGAGCTCGTGCAGCAGGACGCCTTCCAGCGAGCCATAGGGATAAGAGATTTGGCGGTCAGGAAAAATGACGATGTGGCCGGACGGGACGAGCGCATAGCCGGACACCCAGGGAGGAGCGTGGCGAGCGGCCTGGGAATCTTCCGGCGCCAAGGTGATCGAGACCGGCGGTCCCGGCTCTTGCAGCCCAACCAGCTCCATGGCCGCACGTATCGCATGCGGATTCAGCTTTTCAAGACGAGCGGCCAACGGTGCAAAGCGCGCCGGCGCTTCGAAGACCAATGGCGGCGGCTCGGCTGCCAGACTGACCAACGGCAACAGGATAAGAGCGACCACAAGGAGCCTCGTGTCCCACGGCATGCACCAACCCTCCCATGTGGCCGTCACACGTCAAATTGGAGACCTCGGGGATGGACCGATCATCCTCTTCAAGGCATCCCTTATAGGGCGGAGATCAAAACTGTTGTGATAAGACGAAACCAATAGCCAGCGTAGAAAGAAGAAGCGCGGCGACCAATGCCCAACGGAGGCGTATGACGGTTCGAGCGAGTTGGAGCTGGTTCTCTCTTATGGATTTCATCTCTGTCATCACTCGTCCGACCGCTGCCTGCAAGGCTTCGAGTTGCTCGGTCTGTAGGTCCAAAGAGGTGGACTCAGTCTGATGCACCGCCTGCTTGGCGGCAGCTTGTCGCTTGTAGATGTTGGTCCCTGCCTCTATCACCACGGGCATGGCCCGTTTCAAGAGGCTAATCCAAAAAGCCGATATCATACACCTGCTCCCAACCCGATATTGTTAGAATACCTTGAGACACACAAGGCAGCCTTACTATAACAGCAATCTAAGCATCATGCCGGCCGGACTGCGCCTCCGATGCAGCAGGGCACTGATTCTTTCTATACCATGCCTCAAACAGACGTTACTCTTCCGAGACGCTCACAAGGCAACCTCGATCCGGGATTGGCGTTCGGTGAGCGGTCGCGCTCTCGTATAGGTTATTCCAACATCCTTTTGGCGTTGTTTTAATGTTTCAGATAACGCCGCCTATCTTCCAGACCTTCTGTCGTTCACGTCGGCCGCAGCAGAACGACTCTGTATCGATTCCCGCGGCTGGCGCGAGCTTTCGCGCGTTGACAGGTCAGCGAATCGTCCGCGATCGATGTCTTGCAGATGGCGACAACATCCTACTGAGATGAAATGCGGCACGAGGTAGGTTTGGCGAGCAGCAGAGCCATGGGCGATTTGGGCAATACGTAGCATATTCTTGACTTTCTTCAGCCGCCGTTTTGTGGCAAAATGCGCCTCGTTTCATACCAGAACGGTTCGTCCTGCGATCCAATCTTCTCAGCAAGGACCTTACCATGCGGGGCGATGGTCTAAAAATTGGTCTGATCGGTTCGATGGGTCTTTTGATCCTCGCCACCGGGTGTGCCTCTCGAACGGTCACGGGTATCGCCGACAAATCAGTCCAAGAGGAGCGGGTCGTCGAGCCGCTGGCCCGACTGCCACTGGCGACTGCCCGGGATGCGGCCACATCCTCCGGGTCGTCGGATGCCGAAAACCAGCAGTTGGGAAACGTCCCCTCATTGTTCTTGTTCGATATCCCGTTTAATTTCGATCAGTATGCGCTTCGTTTTGATGCCGCCGCGAAGATTGAAGTGAATGCTATGCGTCTCAAAGAGCAAGAGGAGGAGCCAAAGGACCTTTTGCTTGAAGGGCGCTGCGATGAGTTTGGTACCGTCGAGTACAATCTGGTGCTGGGAGAACGACGCGCACAAGCGGTGAAACGTTACCTCATCGACCTGGGGATCCCGGAGACTGAGATCGCAACCGTCAGCTATGGCAAGGACAAGCCGGTCTGTCTCGACCATACCTCGGAATGTTGGGCAAAGAACCGGACCGTCCATTTCGTCGTGAAGTAGCGGTCATGAGTCCATGGTCGCGATTTGCGGCGGAGAGCCCGCGCCGACTTTGGCAAGCGAAGCATCTAGAAAGAGAGGACGCCATGAAAACATCAGCACTGGTAGGTGTAGTTCTCATGGGAATTCTTATCGTCGCTGGGTGCGCCTTGAAATTCAAGCAGCCTACAGGCGAAAGCATGCCGGTCGTCAAAGCGATGCGGGCCCAACAGATCTATCTGGAGCAGCAGGTACAAAGCTTAAATGACCTGAATGAGAAGCTGACCGAGCACTCAGATTCACTTGAGGCGCGACTGCGTCGGGGCAAGACCGTCAAAAAGGCTGAAGATTCAGAAGCTGAAGCGCGACAGACCAGACTGAAGCAACTGGAGCAAGCCGTCGCCGATCTGACCGCGCAATATGATGCCTTGCAGGTGGGATTCCAAAAACTCAAACAAGAGAATAACGCGCTGAAGAAGACCGTCGCTCGATCACGGAAGCCCCGCGAGACTCGTCAACTCATCGCGCAAAACCGGAACGACGCTCAAGCGCAGCCGAAATCCAAGGCCGGGCATGCGAGAAAGAAAGAGCCCTTACAGAAACAACGGAAGGCTGCCGCCAAACCGCAACGCACGCCGAACGCCGCGGAGCAGCCCCCACAAACCGTGGCGGTCCAAACTCCGGCCTCACCTCAAGTGAATATCAATCTCGCCTCGCTCAATGATCTCACGTCATACTTAGGGCTCCCGAAGGAAACAGCGGAGCAACTGGTGAGCCATCGCCCGTATCGTATCAAAGGCGAATTGGTCGCCAAACAGATCGTTCCCAGGGAAACGTTCTACCAAATCAAAGACCGAATGACCGCGGCGCAGTAGATGATCCCCTAACCGGCTTCCGACAGGCAGTTAGACGTCCCCTGTCTGAAGGGGCCAAGAGCAAGTATTTTCTTCCAGCCGCACAAACTTCCAGCAAGAGACTCAAGCGCTTTTTACAACGATGCCTTCGGCACCACCGTGTCGTATCTTTTTATTTTACGTGTTTTATCTTTTCGGATAACGCCACCAATACTCCTGAAAGCTTCATGTTCTCCAGTCCAAGAATATTGAAGGTCTGAGCGGGTGTTTAGCCGGACAGTAAAAGGGCATGACGGTTGCACCTCATCATAAAGTAACAAGGAGCATCAACATGGCACGCATATCAAGGATCACGGGCGTCGCAAAATCAACGTTAAAAATCGGTGCGCTTTTTGGACTGGCGGGTCTCATGCTGGGAATCTTTCCGCTTCCGCTTGATGCGTTCACGATCAGTGACGCCGCATGGTCCGAGGTGGAATGGACACGTCATTGCGAGGCCGTTCGGACGAGTTACAATCCCGAGGCTTCCCTTAACACGAAGGCGCTCACGCTGACATCGGAGGACCCTCGATTCTTGGATTTCCTGTATTGGGTCTGGGCCAATAAAATTATCGAACACCAGGTCGAACAGGTCGGCGGAACGGGCTGGAACGGTCCGACCGATGGGGTCATTTTTCACTGGGCTCCCGGCTCTCGTTGGGAAAAACATACGATCATGCCGTTCGAGCACGCGATTCACCACGTGGCCGATGAGCACCATTGGCAGGACAATATGTTTAAAGAGTTCTTCGCGCGGTTCGGTCCGGTCACCGGCGTGAGCATCGTCGAGCGATTATCCATGGACAAACCGCCGACGTGGAAGCAATTTCTTGAGCATATCGGGGGGTTGGAGAGTCCGTACTACCGCTATGTGTTTCATCAAGAGAGCGTGCTTGATCCCATCAATCGGACGGTCGCCCTCGTCGGAGGGCAAGGAGTCTTTTTTGAATATACCTTTGACCGGTACTTGATGGAGATCAAGGAAGTCTTAACCGATTGCAAAGCGTATCAATTTTTCCAGCTTTACGATAATTATGGAAAAGGATTTGCATCGAACATCGGATGGGCAGGGCAACCATCACCAGGCGGCCATGCCAACAGTAGCGCCCTCAACCGCGCCTCTTCGGAGGCGCACGCGCATCGGTAGGAATCCAAGCGTTGCAGTATCGACATTGTGGCGCTTGCAGCCGGGGCCCAGCATGCATGCCGGGAGCCGTAGAAGTGAATGGCTACTTTGCCTTACCTCATGATTAGTGGGCTGCAACGTAACCGCCAAGAAAACTAGCTCTGTCCTCATTTCTATTCCACGGCTGCACACTCTCCCAGGGCCATGGGCCGTAACGCACAAGGTGTGCAGTTTTGGGCCGACAAACAAGCGTATCTCTGCAAAGTTCGATGTGTCAGCTTAGATGAGCTGCGTGATACGCTTTACTACTTCAAGCATTGACTGCGCCTGTTGCAGAGTTGGCTTGAAGTCTAGAGAATGAACCGCTGAGTTGCGAAGTCCAGCGACGTCTTCAATGGTTGCTCGTAAATTTATGTCGATTATTCCATCGCGCTGCAGCGAATTTGCGAGCTGATGAATGGCGGCTCGTGGACGAACCGGGACATCGCGCTTGCTTGCAAGTTCGCGTAGAGAGTGTTCAAGAATGACACCTGTCATAGCCATGGCGGCACGATAGGAACCGGCCGCAATGAGCTGCTCCACCTCTGCGAAGCGGTTCCAGTAAGTTCAAGTGCGATCGCCGCACGAAGCACCTCCCGAACGCTCCCCATCACCGGATCGGGCTTTTGAAAGTCGCACCGCGCGAACCGCACTACGATGCTCGCCGGGCGCGGTTCGCCTGCGCTCGCTCCAACGCGCTCAGGAAGCGGCTCAGCCGCTGCTTTTCTTCCAGGCGCAGTCGTGAGAATTCCAGCCCGAAGCCCGCGCCGTCCGTCCACTGAACGGCTCCCTCCAACTTCAACGGCGTCTCGTCGGCCGGCAACTGAACATGGATGACCAGCGTGGTCCCAGGCTGGACGGCGTCGTCACTGATCAGACTGCACCCAGCAAGGGACAATTCTGTAATGAGACCGGAACCGATTTCTCTATTGCCTGAAAAGCTGGCGGGGAGTTGAATCGGAAAGCGCGAGGATTGGCGTTCTACCATGGAAGCCTCCCGCGTGGAGGGTCACTGGAGTCAGCGACAAGTATTCGTCTCTTGGGCGAGCGATCATGCTAGCGCAATCTCACAACGAGAGCAACGGTGATTATTCCCTATCATTATCATTGCGACTTCTTATTCCTCCTTGCCGAAATCTACCATGACCTGCGTTCGCGTTTGAGGTAACCGGACGGATACGTGCCTTTGATGAGATCCCTTAATGCACGGGCATAGCGCTTGGGCCTGGGCATCACGATCATGAGATCGTCCTTCATGACTACGAGCAATTCATCGCCACCCTTCACACCCATCGCCTCCCGGGCCTCCTTGGGAATCACGATCTGATTTTTGCTGCTGAGTTTTTGCACCGCCATAGTGGACCTTCCACCGTACGTTACCATGCCGCCGATGGATCCCGCCGGAGCGGGGAATGATCGGAACGGAGGGGCGCAATACCTCTTAAATTTCTTCTTGCCCTCGTCTGCGGGCGTATCGGCTATGCAGCTTGACGGGTACCCGCTGCTTTTTGCGCATTCGAATATTGAGCATTTCCACGACGACGGAGAACGCCATGGCAAAATAGATATAGCCTTTGGGAACATGCACCTCGAATCCCTCGAGCATGAGCGTGACGCCCACGAGAATCAGAAACGAGAGAGCCAAGATTTTGATCGTGGGATGCGCGTCCACAAAATTTCCAATGGGCTCCGCCGCCATGAGCATGACGACGACCGCCAGCACAATGGCGATCGCCATAATCGACACCTGGTCGACGAGGCCGACAGCCGTGATCACGGAATCCAGCGAAAAGACGATATCCAGAACCGCAATCTGGAACAGCACCATACTCAAGCCCCCGGCCACGGCCGTCTGATCGCTCTCTTCTTGGCCTTCCAGGCTATTATGGATTTCATGCGTCGCTTTGGCTAGAAGAAACAGGCCGCCCCCAACCAGAATGGCATCCCGCCCCGAAATTTCATGAGCAAAGATCATGAACCACGACTCGGTTAATCCCATGACCCAGGAGATAGAGAAGAGCAAGCCCAAGCGCGCCACCATGGCAAGGCCGAGACCTGTTCGCCTCGCAAACGTACGTTGATTCACGGGGAGCCGTCCCACAAGAATGGAGATAAAAATAATGTTATCGATCCCCAGCACAATTTCCAAAGCGGTTAATGTGCTCAACGCGATCCACGCCTCGGGGCTTGCCAGCCATTCAACCATCAGCATCTCCTGTTCTTGAGATAGACTCCAACGACATACCTGTATGCCAGATGACTGCGATCCAAACTTCCGTTGATGCTCGAATCCGGAGAATGCTACACTCGTCACCGGCAGGCATGGTGATGCAAGACAACAATAACAATACGCGCCATATCCCGGACATAGCCTCTGCTCTCGATCCCGATCCGGTCATCGAAGTCTACAAGCGCGATATCGATCGCACGCTTCTGCGTGAGAACCTCAAACTCACCGTCGAGGAACGATTCCTGAAGCTTCAGGCCATGCAGCGGTTTGCGTCTGAATTGCGTCGGGCCGGCCGGCGCGCTGGACAATGACGGATTTTGCGTCCTTAATTCGGCTCCTTATTGAATACCACGTCCAATTTATCCTGATAGGTGGAGCAGCAGCGACTGCCCACGGATCCGCCCGGCTGACCCAGGACCTTGATATCGTCTACCGCCGCACACCGGATAACATGGCGGTACTCGCTGCTTGTCTGTCGACGCATTCCCCTTATCTCCGTGGTGCTCCCTCCGGCCTTCCCTTCCACCTCGATGTTGACACCCTTACACGAGGGCTCAACTTTACATTGAGCACCGACCTTGGCGATCTCGATTTGCTCGGCGAGATCACGGGTGGAGGCAGCTATGACGATCTCCTACCGTACGCTGTCACGCTCAATCTCTTCGGCGTGTCCTGCCAGTGTCTTGGATTAAAGCGCTTGATTGAAGTCAAACGGGCCGCTGGACGGCCTAGGGATCTGGATGCCGTTGCTGAATTAGAGGCATTACTCGAAGAGCGGGAGAAACACGCTTAGCGGGCAATCTCACCAGGTCGTCGCACCGCTAAGAACGATCCTGCTGGAGCACGCCCGCCTCTTCTTTTTTGTCGAGCGCGAAATGGAGAATGAGGAAGAAGACGCCCACGCTGATGGCGGCATCGGCGACGTTGAAGGCGGGCCAGTGGTAGCCGTTGACGTAGAAATCCAGAAAGTCGATCACCTCCCCGAAGCGCACGCGATCCAATAGATTGCCGATCGCCCCGCCCAAGATACCGGCGATGCTGAGCTGCCCGATCCAGTCGTCGCGATGCAGCCGAAGAAAAATCATCGCCAAGAGGCCCAGCGCAAACAGCGACGTAATCCCGAAAAAGACCAGCCGAAATCCGTGGCTGCTGGAGGCTAAGAGTCCAAAAGCGGCGCCGGGATTTCGAATATAGGTAAGGCTCAAGAAGTCGGGAATGATCGGAATCGACTCATGCAGTCGCATGGTCTGCATGATGTTGGTTTTGCTGGCTTGATCCACAATGACGGTCGCGATGCTGATGGCCGCCAACGTGGCGTAACGAGCGGGTCCTCCCATCAGCGAATGGCCTCGACACACCGATCACAGAGTGTCGGATGAGCGGCGTCTGCTCCAACCGTATCGCGATAATTCCAGCAGCGCTCGCATTTACGGCCCTCGGCTCGGAGTACCTCGACCGTCAGGCCGGGTCCTTCTGCCTTCGCCAACCGAACTTTTGAAACGATAAACAGTGCGGACAGATCCGCTTCATACGATTTCAATAGCGACTGCGTCTTCTCGTCGGCATGGAGTACAACCTGTGCTTCCAACGACGATCCGATAACCTTGTCGCGACGCTTGGCTTCGAGCGCCGCCTGCACGACCTCACGGACCTTTAAGAGCTGCTCCCAGCGTTGGGCCAAGGTGGCATCAGCCCATTGAGAATCGGAGGCGGGAAACGAGGTCATATGAACGCTCGGCTCAGCTCCCCTGCATGCTTCGGGAAGCGCGCGCCAAATTTCTTCCGCCGTGAAGCTGAGAATCGGAGTCATTAATTTGGTCAGCGCAATGACGATCTCCAAGAGCACCGACTGCGATCCTCGACGGAGCGGCGAATCGCGATGGAACGTATAGAGCCGATCTTTCAAAATATCCAAATAGACAGCGCTCATGTACACGGCACAGAAATAATCCAACTCATGGATGATCTGGCGAAAGTCGAATTCCCGATAGCCCTGTTCGACATGCGCGATGAGGTGATGCAGTCTCATCAGCGCCCAGCGGTCCAACTCCGGCAATTGCTCAAACGCCACTCGATGCGTCTTGGGATCAAAGTCATACAGATTGCTAAGCATGAAGCGACAGGTATTCCGGATCTTTCGATAGACTTCGATGAGCTGATTCAAAATGTCCGTCGAAATCCGAAGATCCTCGCGGTAGTCCTGGGCGGAGACCCACAGGCGTAAAATTTCTGCGCCGGATTGCTTGATGACATCCTGCGGCGCCACGACATTGCCGGCGGATTTGGACATCTTCTTGCCCGCGCCATCCACGACAAAGCCGTGTGTCAGCACGGCCTCGTATGGCGCTCGATCGTCTGTGGTCACTCCGGCCAAGAGCGCGCTGTGAAACCACCCGCGGTGCTGGTCCGACCCTTCGAGATACAAACTGGCCGGCCACCAGCCGCGCGGCTTGAGCACGGCCGCATAGCTCACCCCGGATTCGAACCAGACGTCCAGGATGTCATGCTCCTTTTCGAAGGTCTGTCCGTGACATTGTCGACAATGGGTGCCGGGCGGTAAAAGTTCCAACGCGGATTTTTCAAACCACACGTCGGATCCCTGCGTCGCCACGAGATCGGCAATGTGCTCGATCACCGTCGGATCGGCCAGAACAGTCCGACACGCCGTACAGAGGAACGCCGGGATCGGCACGCCCCAGACCCGCTGGCGTGACAGGCACCAGTCCGGACGGTTCGCGATCATGCCATGGATACGATCCCGTCCCCACGAGGGTATCCATGTCACCTGCTCGTCGATCACGCGTAACGTCCGTTCACGAAGCTGGTTCGCCTCCATCGAGACGAACCACTGCTCTGTCGCGCGAAAGATCACGGGGTTTTTGCAGCGCCAACAATGAGGATAGGAATGTGTGATCGTTCCGTGGCCGAGCAATCGATCCGTTGCTTTCAGTTTCTCGACGATCGCAGGATTGGCTTTGAAGACCTGCTGCCCGGCAAATTCGGGCACCGCATCGGTGAAGCGGCCGGTATCATCGAGCGGCGCCAGGATTTCCAGTCGCTCTCCGACTGACGCCGCTGCGTTGTAGGCCAACACGAGGACATAGTCTTCCTGCCCGTGGCCGGGTGCGATGTGGACACAGCCGGTCCCTTGATCCAGCGTGACAAAATCGCCAAGCAAAATCGGGGACAAGCCCGTAGTGAGCGGGCGCTGCGTTTCCAGTCCTTCAAACCCTTCACGTCCTTTTTTGGTGCCGAGGATGGCGTAATCCGTTATGCCGCACGCTTTGGCCACGTTGTCCACCAATGGCTTGGCGATGACCAACGCCTCGGCCCCGACCTTCACAAAGGCGTAGTCGATATCCGGATGGAGGCAGACGGCTTGGTTGGAGGGAAGCGTCCACGGGGTGGTCGTCCAAATCACGACCGAGACGGTTTTGACATCGTCCGGAAGTGGCATGCCCAAGAGATCGGCGCGGCTCAACAGGCTTGGCGGCGTCACCAAGGGAAATTTGACGTAGATCGACGGAGACGTATGGTCCTCGTATTCGACCTCGGCTTCAGCCAAGGCGGTCTGATCCGT
Source organism: Nitrospiraceae bacterium (assembly GCA_035253365.1). Lineage (GTDB taxonomy): Bacteria > Nitrospirota > Nitrospiria > Nitrospirales > Nitrospiraceae > DATFCE01. Next base: position 9,355 of record DATFCE010000379.1, on the reverse strand, counting down.
CATGCACCACAAGACCGGCTTTAGTCCTTTGTAGACGCCGCCTTTGGCGACAAACTTGCCGAACTCGCGCAGAATCGTCGCCTCGTAAGCGTGATTCATGGTCAGATAGGGATGCTCCCAATCGCCGAGCACGCCCAAACGTCGGAACTCATCGCGCTGGATCTTGTAAAACTTTTCGGCATAGTCACGGCACAATTTCCTGATGGCCGGCGTCTGGATGGTCTTTTTTTTCTCACCCAGCTCTTTCAGCACTTGATGCTCGATCGGCAGGCCATGACAATCCCACCCCGGGACGTAGGGCACCCGGTATCCGGCCATGGTCTTCGATTTGACGATGATGTCTTTGAGAATTTTGTTGAGTGCATGACCGGTGTGGATATGGCCGTTCGCGTAAGGCGGGCCATCATGCAGCACGTACAAAGGCCGCTCTTTGCCCGCTTCCTGAATACGCTCGTAGAGACGCTCTTGTTCCCACCAGGTCAGCAGGTCCGGTTCCCGCTGAGGCAAATTGGCCTTCATCGGGAAATCGGTTTTGGGCAGATTCAAGGTGGACTTGTAATCCATAGACATTGCGGAGGGTTTGAGTTGTGAGTTCTTACTTTTAGTTCAACTCTCAACACTAAAAATTCAAAACTCAAAACCGGTTTTTTAGCTGATCGCCATCATCCGGTCCAGGGCGATTTTGGCCCAGGCTTTCTCGTCATCCGGCACGACGATGTGATTAACCACATGTCCGTCGGCTAGATTTTCCATCGCCCAGCAAAGGTGAGGCGCGTCAATGCGGAACATCGTCGCGCATTGGCAGACGGTCGAGGAGAGGAAAAACACGCGCTTGTCGGGTTGATCGCGCTTGAGCCGGTTGACCAGATTCAATTCGGTCCCGACCGCCCAGGCGGTCCCGGCCGGCGCCGCGCTGACCGTTCGGATGATGAATTCCGTCGAGCCGACGAAATCCGCTTGGTTCACGACATTCTCGTGGCACTCCGGATGGACAATGACTTGAATGCCGGGATACTGCTTTCTGAAGTACTCGACATGCGCGGGCTGGAACATTTGATGGACGCTGCAATGCCCCTTCCAGAGAATCAGCCGCGCTTGACGGATCGCCTCGGCGCTATTGCCGCCGTTCGGCATGTACGGATCCCATACGATCATCTGATCGCGGGGCACACCCATCTTATTAGCGGTATTCCGGCCGAGATGCTCATCGGGGAAAAAGAGAATTTTTTCGCGGCGGGCCCAGCACCATTCGATCACGGCCTTGGCGTTGGAGGACGTGCAGGTAATCCCTCCATGCTCGCCGCAGAAGGCCTTAAGGACCGCCGCTGAATTGACGTACACGGCCGGCAGGACGGTCTCTTCAACCGATAAGATCCTTCCTAATGTTTCCCAGCACTGATCGACCTGTTCGATCGCGGCCATGTCGGCCATCGAACAGCCGGCCGCCATATCGGGCAGGATCACCGTTTGGTTGGACCGGCTGAGGATGTCGGCGGTCTCGGCCATGAAGTGAACGCCGCAGAACACGACATACGGCCGCTCGGCATGTTGCGCGGCCAGTTTCGCCAGCAACAACGAGTCGCCGCGGAAATCGGCGTGCTCAATTACCTCGTCGCGTTGGTAGTTGTGACCCAGAACCATGACCCGATCGCCCAGCGATTTTTTCGCCGCGGCCGTGCGGCGGAATAGTTCCTCAGACGTCAGTTTTTGATACGCAGTCAAGGGGAATTGTGCAGTGACCAGTGACATTCTCGTTTCCTGTGTAAGGATCAGCAGGCACCGACAGATCGCTAAAAGATAACACGGAATCGCAAAAAGAGAAGGCGTCATTGTACGACAGCGTTAGGCGTACAATCAATCAAGCAAGACCCTGCTACATAATGCTCCCCCAGAGGCCACCGTGGATCTTCGCTGATTGACATTCGCAAAAATTGGGGTGTACCATCCTGCTCACAGCTAGGGGAGCCTACAGGTCGCTATTCGTGATTCGTCACACGTTAATCGCCGGAGCTTTCGTTGCGTTTAACGAGGAACGAAGAACGAACAACTCCTGACAAGGCTGAGAGCCCCATGGGCAACCCTCAGAACCTGACCTGGATAATGCCAGCGTAGGGAAGCGGACAGCCGTAGCAGCATACGACAAAGCCGCACCCCCGCCTGGTGCGGCTTTTTTGTTTGCGTTACGCGGAGGACCACATGAGCCATCCACATCCCACCCAAGCAACTGGAAACGGCAACGGGCATACCCTCGTCGAATCGCCTCTCACGACGGCCCCCTTCCCCGCCTCCCGCAAGGTCTATGTGGATGGTCGAGCTGCCGGGGTTCGCGTTCCCATGCGTGAGATCGGCCTGACACCCACGCGATCGGCGAACGGCGGAGCCTCGGCGGCCAATGATCCGGTGACAGTCTACGATACCTCGGGCCCCTACACAGATCCGGCGGTGAAGATCGATATCCGGCAAGGCCTCGCGCCACTCCGGCTCCCTTGGATCCTGGGCCGACGCGATGTTCAGGAGTTGCCCGGCGTCTCTTCGGAATACGGCCGCCTGCGGGCCGCCGATCCACGGCTCGATGCGCTTCGTTTCCAACATATCCGCAAACCGCTCCGCGCGACGCCCGACGGTAATGTCACGCAGATGCATTATGCGCGCAAGGGCATCATCACCCCGGAAATGGAATATATTGCGATTCGTGAAAACCAATCCCGCGAACAGGCCCTTGCGCACGCTTCATCGCCCAACGGCCACGGCGGCGGAGTCGCCCAACATCCCGGGCAGGGATGGGGCGCCCGCATCCCGGCCGCCATTACGCCCGAGTTCGTTCGAGATGAGGTCGCGCGTGGCCGCGCGATTATTCCGGCCAATATCAATCATCCCGAAAGCGAGCCGATGATCATCGGCCGCAATTTCCTGGTGAAGATCAACGCCAATATCGGCAATTCGGCGGTCGCGTCCTCAATTGAAGAGGAAGTCGAAAAAATGATCTGGGCCACCCGATGGGGCGCCGACACGGTCATGGATCTCTCCACCGGCAAGAATATCCATGAAACGCGCGAATGGATTCTGCGGAACTCACCGGTTCCGATCGGTACCGTGCCGATCTACCAAGCCCTGGAAAAAGTAAACGGCAAGGCCGAAGACCTGACGTGGGACATCTATCGCGATACGCTCATCGAGCAAGCCGAGCAGGGTGTGGACTACTTCACCATCCATGCCGGCGTGCGGCTTCAGTACGTGCCGTTGACTGCGAATCGCATGACCGGCATCGTCTCACGCGGCGGCTCCATCCATGCGAAATGGTGTCTGGCTCACCATGAAGAAAATTTCGCCTATACGCATTTCGAGGAAATTTGCGAGATCATGAAGGCGTATGATGTCTCCTTCAGCTTGGGAGATGGACTGCGGCCGGGCTCAATTGCCGACGCAAACGATGCCGCGCAGTTCGGCGAATTAGAAACGCTTGGTGAGCTGACCCGGGTCGCGTGGAAGCACGACGTTCAAGTTATGATCGAAGGGCCGGGGCATGTGCCTATGCATCTGATTCAAGTCAATATGGAAAAGCAGCTCAAGGAATGCGACGAAGCGCCGTTTTATACCTTGGGACCGCTGACGACCGATATTGCGCCCGGCTATGACCACATCACCTCCGGCATCGGCGCGGCGATGATCGGCTGGTACGGATGCGCCATGTTGTGTTACGTGACGCCCAAGGAGCATCTGGGCTTGCCTAATAAAGAAGACGTCAAGGTCGGCGTGATCACGTACAAGATCGCCGCCCATGCGGCCGATCTCGCGAAGGGCCATCCCGGCGCACAAGCTAGAGACAATGCGCTCTCGAAGGCGCGCTTCGAGTTCCGTTGGGAGGATCAGTTCCATCTATCATTAGACCCGGACACCGCGCGCAATTTCCACGACGCGACCCTCCCCGACAATGCGGCGAAGGTCGCGCATTTCTGTTCGATGTGCGGACCGCATTTCTGCTCGATGAAGATCACGCAAGACGTGCGCGATTATGCTGCTCAAAAACAACTGGATGAACAGCAAGCTCTTGAAGTCGGCATGAAAGAGAAGTCTGAAGAGTTCAAAAAATCCGGATCCGAAATTTATCTGTGATATTTCTGGCGGAGGCTGCTCAAAAAGGCCATCCAACAAGGCCGCAGGTGAAGCACCGGAGGCGTACCCATCACACCCGTCTAACCCCGAGCCGGCCAAGACCGGCTCTTTTCCCGAAGGGTACGTTGAGGATGCTTTCGAGGATGCTTTCAAGGTGAGAACGAAGTTGGGGCCTTTTTCAGCAGCCGCTGAATCAGGAGCGACCATGTCTAGACCAAAACCGGCGCCACTACGTGAACGTGACATCACCCGGCAGATCGCGCGGGAATACTATAAAGAATTCGATCAGCTCATTGAAAGCGATGTCATCATCGTCGGCGCCGGGCCATCGGGTCTTATCTGTGCCCGTGATCTTGCAGCCATGGGATTTCGCACGCTGATCGTGGAGCAAGCGCTTTCACTGGGCGGCGGCTTCTGGTCCGGCGGGTACTTGATGAACAAAGCCACAATCTGCGCGCCGGCGCAGGAAATTCTCGAGGAACTCAGCGTTCCGTGTAAGCAGGTGAAGGATTGCGAGGGCATGTATATCGTCGACCCGCCTCACGCCACCGGCGCCTTGATCGCGGGGGCCTACAAGGCCGGCGCGAAGGTGCTGAATTTGACCCGGGTGGTCGATCTAGTTCTCCGCCGGGATGGCGTCTTGGAAGGCGTCGTCGTCAACAATACGACGGCCGAGACGGCCGGGCACGATGTCGTGCATGTCGATCCAATTGCGCTGGAAAGCAAGATCGTGGTGGACGCGACCGGCCATGACGCGGTCGTCGTGGATCTGCTGCATCGGCGGAATCTCTACCGGGCAGTGCCCGGTAACGGGGCGATGTGGGTTTCGCAATCAGAAGAAGATGTCATGGAGCGCACCGGCGAAGTCTATCCCAATTGTTTTGTCATCGGCCTCGCCGTCTCCGCCGTGCACGGCACGCCCCGCATGGGGCCGGCGTTCGGATCGATGCTGCTTTCCGGCCGCTACGGAGCCGAGTTGATTAAAAAGAAATTGAAGCAAGAATAGCAGCCGAATGATGGATATCCGGGATTTTCTAATTCAAGGCGAAGGGAAGGACGAAGATAAGCAGGAGGCGTGGCATTGCTTCCAGCAGGCGTATGAGCGGCAGATGAAGGGCGAACTGGAAGAAGCCGCCACTCTTTACAAGCGCTCGATTGATCTCCATCCCACCGCCGAGGCGCACACTTTTCTCGGATGGACCTATAGCTTCATGGGGAAATTGGACGAGGCCATCGAGGAGTGCCAACGCGCGATCCGCGTTGATCCCGATTTCGGCAATCCCTACAACGATATCGGGGCCTATCTCATTGAAAGGGGCCAGTTCGACGAGGCGATTCCATGGTTTGAAAAAGCGATGCAGGCGAAGCGGTACGAGAGTCCGGCCTTTCCCCATCTGAATTTGGGCCGCGTGTACGAACGCAAAGGAAAATGGTCCGAAGCGATTGACTCGTACAAGAAAGCCTTGACCTTAAATCCCGACTATACGCTCGCGAAGAAAGCCTTGGGGCGGGTCATCAGTATGCTGAACTAGCCCACATTATTCATGAACGTTTCTACTACAACCGCCGATACACTGCTACGACAAGCTTGGATGCGGGTTCCCGCACCTAAGCGGGCGGGTGAGAACATCACGCCTCACTCGCGTCGCTCCCTGCGGCCTTGCTGGACGGTCATTTTGAGCAGCCGCTAAGAGAGAAGAGAAGGATCATGGAAAATCAGAAACAGACGGTACTGGTGGCGGTCAGCGATATTTTTTTCTATACCAAGATCCGGGACGCGCTACGATCGGGCGACTATGTGTTGGAGCGTGCCCGCGCCCAGGAGGAAGTCTCGGAAAAAGCCAAGGTCCATACCCCGGCAGCGCTGATCTTGAACATGAACGATGAGAAGGTGGATGCCTTCAAGGCGCTTGAAGAAATCAAAAGAGATGACTACGTGAAGCACATTCCGATATTGGCATTCGCTAACCATGAAGAAGTAGACACATGGAGACGAGCCAAAGAACTGGGAGTCGGCAAGATCGTCTCGCGCAATGAATTTTCGTCACGAACCAAAGACTTGATTGACGAGACGATTGCACTCGGCAATCACCCCTACCCTGCCCTCGCCCCTCGGGGGGAAGGTGAGAAGAGTTGAATGGCTCATCGCAGGGTTTTATGAAACGACTTCCGCTTCATGATCAGCATCTTAAAAAAGGCGCCGTCTTCCAAGAGATGGGCGGGTGGGAGGTGCCGGCGCACTATGGTGATCCCGCTGCCGAGTATGCAGCTGTCCGCCGTAACGTGGGTCTTGCCGACCTGTCGCATCGCGGCAAACTCCGCGTCACGGGCGAGGATCGCGTCAAATGGCTTCAAAGCCTGATCAGTAACGATATTCTGCCCGTAGCGCCGGGCCATGGCATCTACTCTGGTTTTCTGTCTCACAAAGGCAAGATGTTGTCCTACTTCCGCGTGTATGTTCTCGCGGACGCGCTGATGCTGGAAGATGTCGGCGAGATTGGTGAGGCGACGTTTCAGGCGTTGCGGAAGTTTCTGCTCTACGGCACAAAAGCGAAGATGGAAAATTGCAGCGAGACCTGGGGACTGCTCCTGGTGAGCGGCCCGAAGAGTGCGGCCTTAATCAAAGAGGCGTTCGGAATAGATATCGGTGGTCTGGCTCCGCTCGCTTCCATGACGCATGAAATTAGCGGCCGACAGGCTCTCGTGATACGCACAGAGGAGACTGGGGAGATCGATGTCGAAATTCTCCTTCCAGCGGACGCCCTTTCCACCGCGTGGGACCGCTTGTGGTCGATAGGCGAGCCGATGGGCTTAAAACCGTTCGGGACCGAGACCCGCGAGGTTCTTCGTCTGGAAGCCGGGCTTCCTCGAGTCGGGATCGAACTCACGGAAGAAATTGTCCCGCCCGAAGCCAATCTCGAAGGGAAAGCGTTCAGCTTATCCAAAGGCTGTTATCCCGGCCAGGAAGTTGTGGCCAGAATGGATACCTACGGAAGCGTGCGGAGGCATCTCGTCGGATTGGCAATTGAAGCTCCGGTTATTCCGACCAAAGGCGCCAAGCTGTTCAGTGGGGATCGGGAAGTGGGCTGGATCAGCAGCGCGGTTCACTCTCCTTCTCTGGGCCACACCATTGCCTTTGGCTTTCCACTTCGTGACTTCACCCAACCAGGCACGTCATTGACCATCGAAATAGAAGGGCAGCGCTACGGCGCGACCGTGTGCCCTCTCCCCTTCCATACCGCTTCCTAACCGCTTTCCAATATTTTTGAATTCTCTCATGCGTCTTTTCACGACGAGCGAATCCACTCGGCTGTGCGCCTTCAATTTCTGCGTCGATGAAGCCGTCAAGCTGGTTCTCACCCTCATCGCGCAAGACGGTTGCTCAGTGAAAGGAACGCTCATGCATGAATGGCTATTGCGGAAGGTTTCCTGGACGTGGTGCTCGAGGCGTGATCGCGGCCATCGAGTTTGAAGATGGGACGCTTCTTTCATAGGGAGCGGCCGATCAGTCGTCGACCGACACACGGCTGCACGCGCATCGACTCAATGAGCATGGCCTTCGCTCCGATTAGATCTCCTCTGTGCCGCGACGTTATGGCCAGACCACCGTCGGCTGCTTACTTCTCCGGGTTCCGCGCCGATGTCACCCCCTCGGCAAAGCGCAGCAAGCTCTTGCGTTCGTCATCATTCAGCGCCAGCAACAGATGGGTTTCATCCGCATGCATGAGCCGGAGGCTAAGGAACGGCTCTTCTTGGCGCTTTTCACGGTTCTCCCACACCGCATCGATCACCTGAACCTTATCGAGGTGACCCACCGAGACGACATCGTACCGAAAGTACGAATCGCCGATGACCATGTCATAGAGTACCTTCCCGGCCGTCAGCGCCAGGGCATTAAAACGGCCCTGTTCTTCGTACCCTTCCGGTAAAAAGCGATTGACGTGAAAAAAGGCGATCTTTCGATCCCCCAACGCCGCTTCGACCTGCGCCTGAAGAGCGGCATAGTCCAGTTGCAAGGCTTTCTCATCCGGACCCGTGGCCCCCACCGCGGCGGCCTCGATTTGTTTGAACACATCCGTTGCGGACATCACACCTGCCATATCCTTCTCCTTCTTCGGCGGAAATCTACCTGCGCCGCGGCTGTTGTTCGGTCGCGGCAATCGGTCGTTACCGTACCTGTGGACCGGGGCCTATTGCAAGGGGTTCATGATGTTATCGGCGTAGGCCGAGGCGGAAAACGCACGCTCGAAATGAGTCACGCCTCCTTTATCGACAATGGCCAGTCGAAGCGTGGGACCATCCACCGTCACGGCGCCGAAGTTGGAAAATCCCCCCTCGCTGTACAGGGTGGTGGGATTGAGATCCGGATTGGGTCGAACCGGCCGGCCATGCCCGGCCGATAGTGGCCCACAGATAAATTCGTGGAAATCTGTCGCGCCGTCGCCGTCCGGATCATAGGCATTGACCTGCGCGTAATGCACGTCACCGGCCAGCCACACGACGTTTCGAATCCGGCGCGTGAGAAGTGTTTGCACGATCGCAGCCAGCTCGGTCTGAAATCCGGTGCCATCCCCGCCCCGCGCCCAGCTATCATTGCCGGGCACCTCCAGCGTCCCGCCTTTTTGGTTCGAGAGCGGCACGCTGGTCACGACGATCTTCCACGTCGCTGTGGAACGAGCGAGCCCTTCCAATAACCAATCCCGCTGCGCCGTTCCCAGCATCGTCTTGTTCGGTCCATCTTTTTCGGCATTGGCGCTGCGATATTGCCGGGTATCGAGCATAAAGACCTCCAGATCCGCCCCGCGTCGGAATGCTCGATACAGCCGAAACGGGTCCTGAGTCGGGGTAAGGATCGGCCAATATTCAAGTAGCGCCTGACGGCCGGCCGGCATCAGCGGTTCATGCGGGCCCGAGAAATTATTTCGCACCTCATGATCGTCCCATATGGGATAAACCGGCACGGCGGCGAGGAATCGGCCTAATGCGACATCTTCGCGCTGATAGCGGTGTTTCGCGCGAAATTGGTCCAAGGAGACGGCCACAAAGTCGCCGCCCGCCACATTGGGCGGCGACGGACATCGATTGTCGCTGTAGATGAGATCGCCGAGGAGAATGGCAAACGAAGGCGCTCGGCGTAACATCTCATCGAAGATGGCATACCCGGAGGCCGGGCGTCGGCACTGTTGTTGTCCCCCCAGATCACCGCTCCATAAAAACGTCTGCGCCTCTGACCGTGCCTCGT
>DATFCE010000378.1:0-3406 GCA_035253365.1 Nitrospiraceae bacterium | reverse complement strand
TCCCGGCGCCGCGAAAACCACATGATCGGGATCATCGCCAAGAACGACAGCATGATCTGCAAGACCATGTACGCGGCGAACCCGAGGGCCTCGTTTCGCTCCGCCAGTTGGCGATAGACCCACCGGCTGATGAAGTACACGAACGTGTTCATCAACCCGGCCAGGACGGTCGTCGTAAACATGTCGCCGTTATACACATGGCCCATCTCATGAGCCAGCACGGCACGTACTTCATCCTCTTTCAGGTTGGCCAACAGGCCGGTGGATACGGCCACCATCGAATTATTCTTACTGGGCCCGGTCGCAAAGGCGTTGGGGTCCGGCGATTCAAACACCCAGACTTCCGGCATCGTAATGTGCAAACGCTGAGCGATTTCCTGGACCGCGCCGTAGATGACATGCTCGGCTTGCGTGCGAGGCTGGGTGATCTGGTAACACTCCAGCATGGACCTGGCCATCTGTTTGGAAAAGGCCAAGCTGATAAACGCGCCGCCGAATCCGATCACCAGTGCCCAGACAAGATCCTGCTGATTAACCGCGCCCCGCACGTCGATGCCGAACGCGGGCAGCACGAAGTTGACGAGCACGTGGAACGTAATCGAGAGGGTCACGAAGATCAGGACATTGGCAATGAGCAATAACCCAATACCCTTCAGCCATTTCATCTGCTTTCTCCTTTTTCACCGTTGGTGAGCACCGTGCGTCCGCTGGTATTATACAGTCCCTGACATCAAAAATCATTGCGACTGAAAAGCAACGGCTTTTAGATAGCCATGATTGAAGAGGGGTCAAGAGCCGAACACCTCCGTGAGATTGCGGGGTTCGAATTGACCGTGGTCCTGAGCATCTGATAGAAGGAGCTATGGAACCATCGCGCGCGCAAAGGGCCGGCTTGATTTTATTCGTGTGCTGGGGACTGGCCGCCGGTGCCGGTGTCGCCGGCGCTCAGCAGGCGGTCTCGGAACCGGTCATATTGCAACCTGACGCCGATGGCGTGCAGCGCGCGTCTATCACGCTGGACAGTTACTCCTACACACCGAATCATGTGGTCGTGCAAGCCGGGAGGCCGGTTGAACTGAAGCTCACCAGCGTCACGATTCTGACGCCGCACAATTTCGTGATCAAAGAGCCGGTCGCCGGTCTGATGATAAACGAAGATGTCAGCGCCGGCGACAGCATCATGATTCGATTCACACCGAATCGAGCCGGGCTCTTCCCGTTCTATTGCGACAAAAAGCTGCTCTTCTTCAAAAGCCACCGGGAAAAGGGCATGGAAGGGCGCTTGGAAGTTCGATAGTGGCTTCCGTTAATCCACATCCCACCGTGCAACGCTTCCTGCTCGAGGATCTCCTCAAGCACGTCTCTCGGTCCTTTTATCTGACTCTGTCGGTGCTCCCGCATGCCATGCGGAAGCCGATAGGCCTGGCCTATCTTTTCGCGCGAGCCGCCGATACCATCGCGGATACGGATCTGATCGATCGATACCTTCGGCTTCAGCTTCTGAAAATGTTCCGGGCGCAATTTGCCGGCGACCAACTCGACTGGTTCGACGTCCGTGCGATTCAAGAAGCCGTGGCTCCGCATCAGGTCGAGTCAAGTGAGCGAACGCTTTTGAACCGCTTGGAGGACTGTTTTCGTCTGTACCTCGCGTTGGAAGCCGGAGATCGGACTCGCATACGGCAGCTCATGGGCACCCTGCCGGACGGGATGGAGATGGATCTGACCGTATTTCCGGGCGACACGGTCAATGATCTCACGGCGCTTCAAACGGTCGCCGATTTGGACCGGTACACGTATTATGTCGCCGGGTGTGTCGGAGAATTCTGGACGAAGATGTCCCATGCTCACCTGCCATCCTTGGCCAAATGGGACGTGACGCAGATGGGGATGATCGGGGTGCGGTTCGGCAAAGGGCTCCAACTGACCAACGTGCTTAAGGATATGGCGAGGGATTTCCAGCGGGGACGGTGCTATATTCCGCTCTCGCTCCTCAACGAAGTGGGATTGAAACCCACGGACCTGCTCCGATCAGAAAGCCGGCGGGCGCTCCAGCCGATTCTCACCAGGTTGATCGGCGTCGCCCGTGACCATCTCGATCAAGGCTGGCTGTACACCATGGCGATTCCCAGACGGGAAGTACGGCTTCGCCTGGCCTGCATGTGGCCCATTCTGTTTGCCGGAGAAACGCTCCGGCTCGTCGCGGCCTCGCCCGATCTGCTCGATCCATTGGTCAACGTCAAAATCTCAAAGCGTCAGGTCTATCGCATCATGGCGTTGACGACACTGACCGGCGGCTGCGGTTATGTGGGGACAGCGTACTGGGGACGGCTGAGGAAATTCCTTTGAGGCTGCTGAAACGGCCGATCGGACCACTCACCCCGGCGTGTCGAGAAGCCTTACGCCAATGAGACTAGGAGTCGGCGACGATGTGCGTGTCCGTTTCTTCGACCCCCTCAATGGTATGAATTTTTGTGATGACGATTTCGGAGAGGGATTTTTCGTCCGCCACGTTGACAAAACTGAAGATGTCCGGCTGGCCGAAGCAAGGATGGACCTGCTCGACTCCCGCCACCTTCTTGAGCGACTTGACGACTTCTTTAGTCTTGCCCGCCTTTACTTTAATCAGGATGTAGGCTCTGGTGGACATGGGCGATCTCCTTTCTAGGATGCACTGCGGGCGCAGTGCCGACCGACTATTTACAGCCCGGCGCCGGGCATGTCACGACGCCGTAACGCATACACGGTGTGCAGATCCTGTCCCTTTGCCGCGAGCTGTGTCTGAGCCGTGCGGAAGGTGTCGGCAAGCAGGGTAAAGTCGCTCCGCCCGAGATTGTAGCCGCGAAATCCCTCCTCTAAGCCGGTATTCGTCTTCGTCCACCCTCCGTCGCCGTTCACGAATTCCACGACCGCTTCCAATGTCAGAGATGTCCAGCCCTCCTTCCGGAACCGTTCGATCGCGGCCGGCGCGCGGTCGCCGAGTCGCGCCGTCAGCGCATCGGACAGTAATTGCCTGACTGCGGGATGGTCGCTTTTCATGAAGGCGGCTTGAAATTGAATGAGCGCTTTGATTAATCGGTTGGCGTCTGCGCTTGATTCCGGCGGTAACGCGTCCGCGTCCTGAAAGGTGGCGAGGAGGGCCATGACTGCGCCGACCTGTTTGGATGAAGCCCGGCGGCCTGTCTTCTTATCGCGTGTGTCCGGAGGCGTGAACATTTCATTGACATTACTGTATGAGCCGCCCGGTTTAGGGCCCCCGCTGATTACGTACAAGTGACCGTCGACAACCGCGGACCCCAAGCCATGGCGTGCAGTAGGCATCGGCGCCATGGTTCGCCAGCGGTCCTGATCGACCGCATACGCCTCGTTGGTCGGGAATGTGCCGTCCGGCGATTCGCCGCCCAGCACG
>DATFCE010000377.1:0-4896 GCA_035253365.1 Nitrospiraceae bacterium | reverse complement strand
ACGCCATCCTCTATTCGATTCACTTCGCCGATGCAAACCATGGCGGCGCGGTCGGAGCGGTGGGCACGATCCTCGTCACCGGCGACGGCGGCCGGACCTGGACCGGTCAAGATCTGCGCAGCGCAGCCACGTTTTTTGACGTTTTTTTCACGGACCCTGCCAACGGATGGGCGGTCGGCAATGCCGGGGCGATGTTTCAGACCGTCGATGGGGGGAATCGGTGGATCGATCGCACGTTGCCGTGCGTGCGGACCTGCTCGAAATTGACCGACCTTCTGCGGGTTCGCTTCACTGATGCCAAAACCGGCTGGGTGGTCGGCGAGCACGGGGCGATCTATCGGACCATGGACGGCGGCTTCCGGTGGGTTGAGCAGAAGAGCCGGATGAAGAACTCCTTATTCGGCCTTTCCTTCCCGGACCCGGCGCACGGATGGGCGAGCGGGGAGAAGGGCACCATCTTACAGATCACTGCCACTCAGTAGTTCTGAGCGATGAGTGCTGAGTCCTGAGCGAAAAAACAATCCCCACCTCAAATTCAAAACTCAACACTCAAAACCTTATCCCAACTCCCCGAGACGGCTCTGCAGAATACTGATCGAGGCGATCGCGGCGGTCTCGGCGCGCAGAATTCGCGGACCGAGCGTGACCGGAATAAATCCGCATTTCAGCGCGTCCTGAGCCTCATCTCCTTCCCAACCCCCTTCCGGACCGACTGCCAGTATGACATGGCCGTCTCGACCATCGGGAAGCGTCACCGCTTGAAGATGTTGGCCTAGGTGGCGTTCGCTCAAGAGCAATCGCAAGGAAGACGACGACTGGCCTGGAAAGAAATCAGAGGCCCTCTGCGACGGCGACACTACCGGAATGGTCCATCGTTCGGCTTGCTGCGCGGCTTCCAGCGCGATGCGTTGCCAGCGTTCTTGCTGCGGTTTCAAACGGTCGTCTTTCGGACGCGTAATGACCCGCGCGGAAACCAGCGGCACGATGACGGCCACACCGAGTTCGGTGGCTTTCTGCACGACCCAATCCATGCGTTCACCCTTTAACATTGCTTGGCCGAGGGTGACCGAAGGGCTTGTGTCTTCGGGAGCGTTCTGTTTTTCAAGAATGTCACCGCGCAATTCGCGACGGCCAATGTCGCTCACACGGATTCTGTACCGCTGGCGGCCGTTCCCCACCCAGAGCGCTTCTCCCGTCTGAGTACGAAGGCTACCCCGTAAATGATCCAAAAGAGCACCGGTGATGGTCACCGTTCCGTGTCGCACCGATTCGGGAGGAATGAAGAAGACAGGCATACAGAGGAGACGCGCGAAGGAAAAGCGAAGGGCGATTACTCGAAAAACGTTTTCATCTTGTCAAAGAAACCGTCACCCTCATTGTCGGTCGACATGCCGCTTTCTTTGGCAAATTCGGTCAGTAATTCCTTCTGCCGCGTCGTGAGTTTGGTCGGCAGTTGGATTTTGACCTTAAAAACTTGATCGCCGGTCGGCTGGCCTTTCAAACTCGGCACTCCAAGCCCTTTCAGGCGCAACGTTTTATCATGTTGCGTGCCGGCCGGAACCTTGATGACCGTGCTGCCTTTGAGCGTCGGCACCTCGACTTTCCCGCCAAGGATCGCGGTGATAAACGAGACGGGCACGTCACAGACGATGTCATTGCCCTTGCGGTTAAAAATCGGATGGGGTTTGACGCTAATGGCGACAAAGAGGTCGCCCGATGGTCCGCCGTTGTCCCCATGCTCGCCTTCGTTGGACAGGCGCAAGCGCATCCCTGATTCAATGCCGGCCGGGATGTTGACGGACAACATCCGTTCGCGATACACGCGTTTCTTACCGCGACACGCCCCGCACGGGTCCGTAATCATCTGCCCGGCCCCTTCACATGTGTTGCAGGGCCGGCTGATGCTGAAAAATCCTTGTTGAAAACGAAGCTGTCCGGTGCCTTTGCAAGTGGCGCAGACCTTGATTGCGGACGGGGAGCGAGCGCCCGTGCCATGGCATTCCTGGCACGCTTCCCAACGAGGAATCTTGAGCTTGGCCTCTTTGCCGTAGACCGCTTCTTCAAACGTGAGCTCGAGGTTATATTGGAGGTCGGTTCCGCGTTCCGCCCGCTGTCCCCCGCGCGCCCCGCCCCCGAAAAAGTCTTCAAAGATGTCGTTGAAGACGTCGCCGAATCCACCGCCCCCGAAATTGCCGTCGAATCCACCGCCGAATCCCTGCTGGCCTCCGGCGTGGCCGAACAGATCATACCGCCGCCGCTTCTCCTGGTCGCTGAGGACTTCGTAGGCCTCATTGACTTCCTTAAACTTCTCCTCGGCGGCTTTCTTGTGCGTTTCTCCGGTTTGAAGGTCGGGATGGTATTGGCGAGCCAGCTTGCGGAAGGCTTTCTTCAGCTCATCGTCGGTCGCTTGACGCTCAACGCCGAGAATCTCGTAGTAGTCCCGTTTCGTCACGTGTTCCATGTCAAGAGAGGCAGAAATAACGCCGGGTCATGCGTGGCACGGCCCGGCGTTTTTCGGCCGACATTGTACCTTACTTTTTATCTTTGTCTACTTCTTCGAATTCCGCATCGACGACTTTTTCGTCCGTCTTCGCACCGCCGCCGTTGCCTTCCGTCCCGGCCGTCGAAGCTCCGGCACCTTGCTCACCGGCGCCGGCCGACGCTTTCTTGTACATCTCTTCGGCAAGTTTGTGCGAAGCGGCGGTCAGCTCTTGCACGGCGGATTCAACCGCCCCCGGCTCATCGCCTTCCATCGCCTTACGCACTGCGGCGATCGCATCCTTGATCTTCGTCTTATCGTCCTCGCCGATCTTGTCGCCATGTTCGGTCAGATTCTTCTCGGTGCTGTAAATCAGCGTATCGGCCTGGTTGCGCGCCTCGGCCAATCGTCTCCGCTTCTTGTCATCTTCGGTGTGCGATTGGGCCTCTTTGACCATCCGGTCGATCTCATCCTTGCTCAGCCCGCTGGAGGCCGTGATTTTAATCGACTGCTCCTTCTGAGTGCCAAGATCTTTGGCCGCCACGTGCACGATGCCGTTGGCGTCGATATCGAAGGTGACCTCGATTTGCGGCATGCCGCGAGGGGCCGGGGGAATCCCGACCAGGTCGAACTGGCCGAGCAGCTTGTTGTCGTTCGCCATTTCCCGCTCGCCCTGGAAGACCCGAATCGTCACCGCGCTTTGGTTGTCGGCGGCGGTGGAGAAGACCTGGCTTTTCTTTGTGGGAATGGTCGTATTGCGCTCGATCAGGTGCGTAAAGATACCCCCGAGAGTTTCGATCCCCAAGGTCAGCGGAGTCACATCGAGGAGCAGCACGTCTTTCACGTCGCCCTTCAGCACGCCGCCTTGGATGCCGGCGCCGATCGCCACGACCTCGTCGGGATTGACGCCCTTGTGCGGCTCTTTGCCGAAGAAGTCCTTGACGACTTGGATGACCTTCGGCATACGGGTCATGCCGCCGACGAGCACAACTTCATTAATGTCGCGTGCCGTCACACCGGCATCCGACAGGGCCTTCTTGCACGGGTCGACCGTGCGCTGAATCAAATCATCGACCAGTTGCTCCAGTTTGGCCCGCGTCAGCTTGATCACCATGTGCTTGGGACCGCTGGCATCGGCCGTGATAAACGGGAGGTTGATTTCGCTTTCCTGGGACGAAGACAACTCGATCTTGGCCCGTTCCGCGGCTTCCTTCAGCCGTTGCAGCGCCATCCGATCCTTCCGGAGATCGATGCCCTGATCCTTTTTGAATTCGTCGACCAGCCAATCCATGATCCGGAGGTCGAAATCGTCGCCCCCGAGGTAGGTATCCCCGTTGGTGGATTTCACCTCGAAGACGCCTTCGCCGATTTCCAAGACCGAGATGTCGAAGGTGCCGCCGCCCAAGTCGTAGACGGCGATGCGCTCGTCTTTTTTCTTGTCGAGTCCGTAGGCCAACGAAGCGGCCGTCGGTTCATTAATAATGCGAAGCACATTCAGACCCGCGATCTGGCCGGCATCCTTGGTGGCCTGCCGCTGGCTGTCGTCGAAATAAGCCGGGACCGTAATGACGGCTTCCGTGACTTTTTCCCCGAGGTAATCTTCCGCCGTTTGCTTCATCTTCTGCAGGATCATGGCGGAGACTTCGGCGGGGCTGTACTGTTTTCCGCGGATCTCGACGTGGGCGTCGCCGTTGTTGGCTTCCACCACCTTATACGGCAAACGCTTCATCGCCTCCTGCACTTGGCGGCTGTTGTATTTGCGCCCGATGAGGCGTTTGATTGAAAAGATCGTATTTTCCGGATTGGTGATGGCTTGTCGCTTGGCGATCTGACCGACAAGGCGCTCACCCTTGTCCGTAATGGCGACGACCGAGGGAGTCGTGCGACCGCCTTCCGCGTTGGCGATGACGATCGGATCGCCACCGCTCATGATGGCGACGCACGAGTTGGTCGTCCCTAAATCGATACCAATAACTTTACCCATGATGCTCTCCTTCCTCAGTGTGAGAGATGCGGAGTCTCGCTCGGCGTACCACTCGATTCCGATGGAGCGGCTGCCACGGCCACCATTGCCGCCCGCAAGATCCGATCGTGTAGCAGATAGCCCTTCTGGTATTCTTCCACGACGGTGTTTTCGGCCGCGCCCGGCGCAGGAACACGGGCGACCGCTTGGTGCAGTGAGGGATCGAAGACGGTCCCCACGCTGTGAATCGGTTTGACGCCGAATTTTGCCATTGTTTCGAGGAACTGTTTCAGCGTCAATTCCACACCCTGGAGGAGCGCCCCGCTTCCGGAGCTGCTTTTCGAAAATCCGATCGCCCGTTCCAGGTTATCGATCACGGGGAGCAGGTCTTTCAGAAGATTTTCATTCGCAAACTTCGTCTGCTCACGCCGGTCTCGCTGCGCCAGCCGTTTGT
>DATFCE010000376.1:0-7157 GCA_035253365.1 Nitrospiraceae bacterium | reverse complement strand
TGATTCTCTGGTTTCTTCTCACCCCTCGAATCAATGTCACGCTGCAGAATCTCCTCATCGGGCTCACCGCCGTGTGTTTGACCGTGACCTGTACGGACCTGCTCCTCCGACCGGTGATGGGTGGTCGTCTGCACTCGACTCCGATGAATGTCTACACGCGAAAACTGCCGCAGCTTCCGGCCGTGGGACGATGGGATCCCAATGTGTCCCTGACAGCCGCATCCTACGGAGATCTGGCCGCCATGACCGGAGATGCGGCGTTGAGGGAGCCGCGGACCATCCAGTTTCAAACCGACTCGGCCGGCTTTCGCAACACATCGATTGCACAGCCGATTGAGATACTGGTCCTCGGCGATTCGTTCGGAGCGGGCGCGGGCACGACCCAGGACAAGGTGGTGTCCAGGCTCTTGGAGACGCGATACGGGTATCCAACCTACAATCTGTCGTTTCCCGCCTCCGGCCCGTGGCAGCAATACGTCAACTTTGCCATCGAGTCGCCGCGACTCACCTTCGCATCGAATGCGGTGGTCGTCTGGTTGCTCTATACGGGAAACGATTTGGACGACGACTACGGGGACACGTGGCGTCTTGAAGAACTCCCCTGGAAGTCCGGCTTTCAGGCGTGGAAGGTCGCGTACAAGACCTATCGGGGGCGGTCGCCGCTCCATCAGCTCACCGACAATGTGCTGCAACGATTCAAACGGCCTCAAGGCCTGGCGGCAAACGTGGTGACTGAAAACTTGCCGGACGGCAGGCCGGTCCTCTTCCTCAAAAATCAGGAGGAGTGGAGCGAGCGTTCACGCGACGACGTCGAGCGGCATCACAATTTTCCGAAGTTACGTCGAACGATGGACGCGATGAAGCGGCTGATAGAGGAAAAGGGTCTGAAGATCGTCATTGTGGTGTTGCCGACCAAAGGGGAGGTGTATCCCTGGGTGTTTCATCAACGAAATACACTCATGGAAGACCCCGCACCTTCCGGGTTTTCCCAAGCGGTGCGTTCGGCCTGCGATGGATTTCATCTTTCCTGTTTCGATGCAAAACCGTATTTCCTCAAGGCAGCCGGTCGACTCTGGTCCTCCAGCGGCGCCCTGCTCTGGTGGCGTGATGATACCCATTTAGACGAGCATGGCCATGAGGTGCTCGCTGAATTTATTGTTCGCGAAGTCTTGCCCGTGCACGATTTTCATGCGACGCCGATGTGACGGTCATTGCGCGCGCCTTACCACCATATCCTCGCGGCACAGTGAACCCCAAGTTGGCGATGCTCCATTTCTCACATGATTAAAACAGCAGTGATGATAGCAGCGGGTTTAGCCCTGGTCTGGCTCTTGGCAGACCGCCGCGCCGGTCGGCGTCTGGTCCAGTGGTCGTCGGGCCTCGGCAAAGAGCCCGCGAAGCATTGGACTCTGGCGTGTGCGTCGATTGCGGCGTGGACGGCGTTCCTTTGCACCCTCAAGATTGGGCAGCAGGCGGCGATTCAGACCGGGTTTGACCTGGCGATTTATGCCAATGTGGCCTGGCATATGGTGCATGGACCATGGTTTTACGATGCGATCTTCGATCGCAACATTTTGAGCGGCCACTTCAGCCCGATCTATGTCCTCATTGGGCTCATCTATAGGCTGTCCCCTCATCCCGCTACCTTAATGGTGGTGCAAAGTCTCGGATTGGGCCTGGGGGCCGTGGCGCTGTACCTGATTGCCGTGCGGGTTCTCGGTTATTCATTGTGGCCATTCGGCGCGCTCGTCCTGTACTTCACGCATTCCTATCTCCATATCGCCCATGCCAAAGATTTTCACACCAATCTGCTGGCCATTCCGATCCTGTTGTGGATGCTGTATTGCGCCGAACGATGCCGAGGTGCGCTCGTCGTGGTGCTCGGTGCTTTGGCATTGACGGTGGAAGAAGGCGTGCCGCCGGCGGTGGCAGGGGTCGGGCTCTATCTCGTTGCCTGCCAGCCGCGCCTTCGAGTCGTCGGTTGGATCTGCGCCGTGATGGCGATCGCCTATTTTCTCGTCGTCACGGCGGTAGTGATGCCCGCGCTCTACAAGCCCGGCGGCCATCTGCTCTGGGATCGGTATGCGCATCTCGGCGGATCTCTGAAGGAGGCGGTGATCAATCTTCTCACGCATCCCCTATGGGCCATCCAGCAAGCGGTGATGGTAAATAGTAAATGGTATTATCTGCTGGCCTTTTTCGGGTCCCTGGGGTTCGTGCCCCTTCTGGCATGGCGGGAAGCTTCCCTGACGGCATTGCCGCTTTTGGCGATGATCCTCAGCCAAAACCCCGGTCAATATAAGCTCGGGTTCCACTATTCCGCCGCGGCGCTGCCTCTGCTCTACTACGCCTTCGTGTACGGCCTTCGCATCGTTCGGGAGCGCCTCGTGATGTGGATTCCCGTAGCGGATACCAGGAGCCGGGTCGCGACGGCCGCTGTCGTGCTGCTCGCCGGGTTCAACGTGTCGCAGTCCCCCGGCTATGATCTGACGCGCATCGATCATGCGTATGTGGCCGCGGTACGGAACGCGCTGTCCGCCGTCCCGGAAGGGGCCAGTGTGGCGGCCACCGGCGCGCTGGTTCCACAGCTTGTGAATCGCCATCTGGTTTGCTATGTAAAGTGGCTGCCGGGCCGATTGTGTGAATGGGGCGCACCGACGTTTGTCGTGTTGGACCTCGGCCCGCGCCGCTTTGAGGAAATCCCTTTACCCGTGCGAGTACAATATCTGCGTTCGCTCATCCAAGAATTAGGGTATACGGCCGTACACGAGCAAGACGGGATCGTGATTCTGGAAGGTAGGGAGCGACTGGGGCCGGATTTTGCTCCGTCCGCTCAGGAACGAACATTCTAATATCTTGCAATTTAGATTCATTCAAATCTTCGAAGCAAGAATTTGTATGACGGCGTTATCTGCATGGAGCGAGAAAGTTTCGGTCGTCGTTCCCGTCTTCAACAGCGCGGGCAGCTTGCCGCTTTTGGCCGAACGGGTGGATAAGGCGCTCAAGGCGTTAGGTTGGGACTATGAGCTCATTTTAGTGGACGATGGAAGCTCCGACGGAAGCGGAGGAGTGATTCAGATGCTCGCCGCTAAATCTGCGAAAGTGCGGGGCATGCTCCTCATGCGCAACTATGGTCAGCATAATGCGCTCCTGTGCGCGATCCGCGCGGCGCGGTTCGAGATTATCGTGACGTTGGACGACGACCTGCAACATCCTCCTGAGGAAATTCCCAAACTCTTGCAGAAGCTTGGTGAGGGCTATGATGTGGTCTACGGTACGCCTGAAAAAGAGCCCCATGGCTTTTGGCGTGGTCTCGCCTCTCGGGTGACGAAGCTGGCTTTGCAGAGCGCCATGGGTGTGAAGACGGCGCGAGGTGTCAGCGCCTTTCGAACGTTTCGCCGCGACGTCCGCGAGGCGTTCGTCAATTATCAGGGACCATTCGTATCGATTGACGTGCTGCTGACCTGGGGTACCGCGCGGTTTGCCGCGATCCCGGTGCGCCATGCGCCGCGCACCATCGGACAATCCAACTATACTTTCCGCAAGCTCCTCAGACATGCGCTGAATATGATGACGGGTTTCAGCACGATGCCGCTGAAACTTGCGAGCCTGCTGGGATTTGTCTTGACGTTCTTCGGTGCGGTGATTCTTCTCTTCGTCGTCGGCCGGTACCTCGTTCAAGGAACCAGCGTGCCAGGATTTCCATTTTTGGCGTCCATTATCGCGATATTTTCAGGAGCCCAGCTCTTTACACTTGGAGTGATCGGAGAATATCTGGCGCGCATGCATTTCAGGATGATGGACCGACCGACCTATGTCGTCCGTTCGACGACGTTCCCAATTACGCGATGAGCGAAGATGAGCTCCGATCGTGAGGACATGGCCATGGAACGCTACAACCTTCAGCAAATCCGAGATTATTGGACACGCCAGGCCGTGCAATGGGGCCGGTCTTCGTCCGCATCGTGGTCCGACCGGATGGTGATGGAAATGGAGGTGCACGAGATAGGGCGGCGTCTGAGCGACGGCGACCGAGTGTTGGACATTGGATGCGCCAACGGCTTCTCCACGATCCGATTCGCGCAGCACAAAGAGCTGATCGTTCGCGGGTTGGATTACATCCCTGAGATGGTCGACCAAGCTCGTCTGCAATTGAAGGATGCTGATGAGCGTGTGCGCCGCAGGATTCAGTTTGAAGTAGGCGATATTACGGCCTTGCAAGAGCCGTCGGAAGCGTACGATAAAATCATCGTCATTCGCGTCCTGATCAATCTACAAGACTGGGATCGCCAGGTTCTGGCGCTGAGGGAATGCATTCGGGTGCTCAGACGAGGCGGGCGGCTGCTGCTTTCCGAAGCCACGATGCAAGGATGGCTTCAGCTCAATCGTTTTAGGCGTGAGTGGGGGTTGCCGGATATTCCCATGCCTCCATTTAATTTGTATGTCGATCAGGACGCCGTCGTCCAAACGGTCGCCCCCGAGCTTGAACTCATCGAGATCAGCGATTTCGCCAGTTCGTATTACGTTGGCACCCGTGTGTTGAAACCGCTTCTTGCCAAAGCGCTCGGCGCGCCGATCGACGTCTCCGATCCCAACATGGAATGGAACCGATGGTGCGCCCAGCTTCCGGCTGCCGGCAATTACGGCACTCAAAAACTCTTCGTCTTTGAAAAACGATGAGCTACGTCATTCCATTTAATCGCCCGTGTTTAGTCGGCAACGAGCAGGCCTACATTCTGGAAGCCATCGCGCGGGGTCATATTTCAGGCGATGGGTCGTTCACAAAGCGGTGTCAAACGCTCTTGAATGAGGCGCTGGGAGTGCGTGCGACGTTTTTGACCACATCCGGCACGCATGCGCTCGAAATGGCGGCACTGTTACTGGACCTTCGCCCAGGCGATGAGGTGATCTTGCCCTCATTTACATTTGTTTCCACGGCGAACGCCTTTGTGTTGCGGGGCGCGAAACCGATCTTTATCGACGTTCGTGGAGATACGCTCAATTTGGATGAATCGCAGCTTGATAGTCTGATCTCCCCTCGGACCCGCGCGATCGTGCCGGTTCATTACGCCGGTGTCGGGTGTGAGATGGATAAGATTCTGGACATCGCCGGGTGCTACGCTATTCCGGTCGTCGAAGATAACGCGCATGGATTGTTCGGCAAATACAAAGGAAAAGAATTGGGGACGTTCGGATGTCTGGCGGCGCAAAGCTTTCATGAAACCAAAAACTTTACCAGCGGAGAAGGCGGCGCCTTATTGATAAACGACCCCCGCTTTCTCGATCGAGCTGAAGTGTTGCGGGACAAAGGAACGAATCGCAGCCGGTTCTTCCGCGGTCAAGTGGACAAATATACTTGGATGGACGTGGGATCGAGTTATCCGCCGTCCGATATTTTGGCCGCCTTTCTGTACGCTCAATTGGAGGCGCGCGAAAAAGTTTTGCTCAAGCGTCGCGGCATCTGGGACTATTATGCCTCCTACTTGCACGAATGGAGCCGAGCCAATCACGTTCGCTTGCCGGTCGTCCCGCCCCACTGTGAACAGGCGTATCATATGTTTTATCTTCTCTTGCCGTCGCTCGAATCCCGCCAGGGGCTTATTGCTCACCTAAAAACCAGAGGAATCTTAAGCGTGTTTCATTATCAACCGCTGCATCTTTCTCCCATGGGACGCCGATATGGATATCGGGCCGGCGATTGTCCGGTCACCGAGCGGGTGAGCGAGTGTCTTCTCCGGCTGCCTTTGTACAATGATTTGGCGAGGCATGAGCTCGAAATGATCGTCGAAGCGGTGTGTGTCTACCGATGCATCTGATGGAACCGGAGCCAGTGGTGAAGGCCGGCAGGTCGTCCCTTGATCAACACACGGATCGCTCATCGGCCTATCCTCCCGAAGCATTCGAGTTTTTGGAATCCTGGGAAGAGCGCCACTTCTGGTTTCTGGAGCGAAACCGCATCATCGGCGACTGGATGGTGCGGCACATTCCCGATCTTCGCCGGAAAGCCATTCTGGAGGTGGGGTGCGGAAACGGAACGGTCCTGGCTCATCTCCGTCGTATGGGACTTCAGGTCATGGGGGTCGATGTGTTTCAGACGGCGCTGATTCGCTGCCGGCGCCGGACCGGCGCGCCGGTGTCACAGGCGGATGCGAGCCACCTTCCATTCCGCGAGCACGTTAAAGTCGTGGGGTTATTTGACTGCCTGGAGCATTTTGATCGGCCGGAGCAGGTCATCCAGGAAGTCTATCGGTGCCTCCAGCCGGGCGGATTTCTCCTCGTCACGGTCCCGGCTGTCCCCAGCCTGTATGGATGGATCGACAGGTTAAGCGGGCATCGGTTGCGATACGACCGTCGGGGACTGGTGGCCTTGCTCCAGAACGGCGGGTTTGAGCTTCGCCGGATTTCCTATTTCATGACGGCGGTGTTTCCCGCTTTGATCCTGTCGAGACTGTTCAGCGAGTGGCGCTTTCGAAACACCCCGGATGCTTACAAACCATTGGCTGAACAGTTTCAAATTTCTCCCGGCAGCAATGCGCTTCTCGGCACTCTGTGCGCTCTTGATCGTGCCGCCATGCGCATCATGAATCTCCCGATCGGTGGGTCGCTCATCGCACTCGCACATAAAATCTAATGCATTATTGCTTGCGGGATGCGGGGAATTCCCGTATCTTTTCGACCAGGGACGTTCGAAGCGCATCACCCAATGATTTTTGAGTCAAGCGATGAACGCGTGAATATTGCGATGAGCACGGCCGAACGGCAGGCCACGAAAAGCAAGCCAGGTCAGGAACTGTCCTGGCACAGGCCCGCGGACCTGTGGACGGTTCAGGGCTGCGGATTGATCGTTCTGACATTCTTGTGCTTTTTCCCCAGATTGTCCCATGTCGGCGAGTATGTCTTCTTGGCCCTCGTCCTGACTGCGATTGTCGGAGCATGGTTGTACGGTGAGAAGGTCGTACTCCGGACGCCTCTCGATGTTCCGTTGCTGTTGTTTGTGGGGTGGGTTCTTGTCACCGTCCCGTTTGCGACGGATCCCGCCTACAGTTTTGCCGAATGGCGCAAATTGGCCACCAAAATTCTATCCTTCTACTGGGCGTTTCGTGTGCTCCAGGCGCAGCCGAATCGAACCGTGACGCGGGGGATCTTGGCCGCGGTTC
>DATFCE010000375.1:0-26301 GCA_035253365.1 Nitrospiraceae bacterium | reverse complement strand
TGGTCTTCGAAGAAATGGACCTGGTGGAAAAGATTCGCATGCGCGAGGCGCTGCTGAAGTACTGCGCGCGGGATACACTCGCGATGCTGGAGCTGAGAAGAATTCTGTCTCGAAAAGCCGCCGGCATCGGCATGCCGGCTGAACGGTGAGCGCCTGCCGTATTCCCTTCGGTGCCCTTTTCAAACAGCGGCCGGGAGTGGCGGATGACCGAAGTTCAGGTACACTCTTCGGCATCCACACCCATACAACGATAAGAGAATGACCGGGGCGTTTTCTGAGCCGTGCTGAATGTTCGGATCATTCCTCCATAAGCGTGACGAGAAAGACTTTCAGCCGATCACCGCGGATCACTTGCGCATCGGCATGCACATTTGGCTGGATTGCGCCTGGTATAAACATCCCTTTCCTAAAAACCGTTTTAAACTGACGTCTTCCAAACAGATCGAGACCATCCGCGAGCTGAAATTGACGCATATCTATTACGATCCGAAGCTGTCCGACCCTGAACCGCAGGTCCGTATTGAGCCTCACGGGCATGGTTCGGATAGCCTTCACACGCCCGGCGAGACCGGCACAGCGGGGGATTTCGCCACGGCTGTGCCGTCTCACAGCGTTCAGCTTCAATTGAAGGAAGCCTCGCGGGCCTACCTGGAGACCGTTCGGACCAGTTCGGAGGTGATCCGGCAGGTCGCGGCCGGCGAAGAAGCGGGGGTGGCGAATGCCGCTAACCTTATCGGACATTTCACGGCGCAGGTCTTCGACGAGGCGGCTTCATTGGGCTTGGCCAACATTATGCACCTCAAAGTGTTGGACCGAGTGCAAGCTGTGCACGCGCTCAACACATGCATCTTATCGTTGCTTGTCGGCCGAGAATTGGAGCTTGAGCCGGAAGAACTAAAACTGCTTGGTTTGTGCGCCTTCCTTCACGACATCGGCGAGCAGCAGGTGCCATCGCGCATTCGCTTCAAATCCGATCCGCTGACCAAAGCGGAGAAACACCTGCTGCACTTACATCCGACATATGCCAAAGATCTCCTCAAGGGAATGCCGATCCCCTTGGCGGTGAGCGACGTGATCGCACAACACCATGAGCAATTAGACGGGTCGGGGTACCCGCATGGGCTGATGGATGAAAAGATTCTGCCCTTTGCGAAGATTATTCGGGTGGTCGATGAGTACAGCTACCTCGTCAATCCGTTGGTTCCGAGTCAGGCGTTGCAACCGAGTCAAGCCTTGGCAGAGCTCTACGGTAAACGTCAGCACCAGTTATCCGTCAAGGTCATCATTGCGCTTGTCCGAGTGCTGACCGTCTATCCGCCGGGCACCCTAGTGGAACTCAGCGATAGTTCAATCGGAATGGTCGTGTCGATCAATACGGGGGACAGACTCAGACCGATGGTCATCGTTTGCGAGCGAAGCGCGTCGGACGTACACAAGCAGCTGATTGATCTCAATGACGATCACAATTTATCCATAGTGCGTACGATACATCCCGCCGAACTATCTTCTGATCTCGTCGAAGAAATCAATCCGGGCCAAGTGCTCAAATATCTCCTGCTTTCCGACCCGCAGAACAAAGCTATTCGATAACGGGCGTTCTCCCGTCAGCGTCCCCACCGTCTGCTCTGAAAAGGTTGCTCGAAGGCTTCTGAACCTTACCGGCCATCCATGGACACCCGTTTGCCGAGGCGATGCGCGAGGCGCATCATGGCGGGGGAGCGGTCGGCAGGGTCGAGTAAGATATTCAGGACATGCATTTGGCCGCGATCGGTCAACGCGGCCTTCAAGGCTTGCACCAGATCGCCATGGGTGTTCACCCGGTGGCCGATGCCGCCTCCGACCAGGTCGCAGATCTTCTCATACTGCCATTCGTGCACATCATTGAACGGGCCGTCGAGAATTTCACGTTCCGTGGAGTATCCGCGATTGTTGAGGATGATCACGATCGGCGTCTGGCCGTACCGGACGCATGTGGAAAGTTCGGAGCCCGTCATTTGAAAGGCGCCGTCCCCGACCAGCACAATCGGGCGCAATGATGGCTCGGCGAACCCTGCCCCCACCGCGGCCGGCACGGCGAAGCCCATCGAGGTGTAATAAGCCGGCGACATGAATTCACTGCGGCTGTGGACCCGCAAATCCGCTCCGGCAAACAACGATTCCCCGATATCGGCGATGACGAGCATCTTCTCATCGAGCAGCGCCTCCAAGTGACCGAATAAACCTGGCAAGGTCGCCGGTGCGTCCGGAGAAGGCGACTGGCGGGCGGGACTCGTAGTCGGCGGCAAGGGACGGGGAGGGAATGACGGCATGGGAGCCACGGTGAGCGCGCGGATGAAGTCTTCAAAATGCACCCGCTCATACCGATGGTGCTTGATCGTGATGGCATCGGCGGTGGCATGGATTGTACGGCCGGCTTTCATCGGAGGAGAATTGGCGTCCAGATCTTCGAGATCGGTCAGAATCGAGCCGAGCATCACCAAGCAGTCGGCTTCATTGACAAACTTCTGAACGTCATCCCGACCGATGAGACCGCCGTACACGCCTACGAAGAGGGGATGATCCTCACGAATCACCGACTTGCCCAACAGGGTTGAGGCCACGGGGATATTCATCCGCTCGATCAATTGGGACAGATCCTCCTGTAATCCGAACCGGTGCACTTCCGCGCCGACCAGCAGCACCGGTCTTTCAACCGATGCCAGCATTTCACGCACTTCAGTGACCGCTTCCGCCAACGCAGCGGGATCGCTGTGCTCCTCGGTGTATGTCCGCAGCCGGGACGTCGATTCGATCTCGGCGTGCACCAAGTCGCGAGGAATCTCAAGATAGATGGGACGCTTGTACTGCATGAGCGCCGCGAGCGCGCGATCAATCGTTCGTTCGGCGGTCAGCGGATCGTCCAGCACCGCCGCGGCCACGGTGATCTTTTCAAACACTTCTTTTTGCGTGGTGAACTCGCGCACCATGTGGTGCAGCAGTGGGTTCTTGAGCCGCTCCGACAGCCCGGGCGACCCGGAGAGCAGGACCACCGGGGAACGCTCCGCGTATGCGCACGCAACGGCGTTGACGACGTTCAGTCCCCCGACGCAGTACGTGACGCACGCCGCGCCGATCCCGTTCAGCCGGGCGTAACCGTCCGCCGCAAAGCCCGCGCAATCCTCGCGAGTCGTGCCGATGTGCATGATCGGTGAGTGCTCGATCAGCTCATACAAACTCAAGACGTAATCGCCGGGGATGCCAAAGATATGGCGTAGGCCCAGGCCGTGCAGTCGATCGAGCAAAACGGACCCGATACTTTTCTTCGTCGCGGCCATGGTATCCTCCTGCTCCAGACTGTATCCGCAGATGGTGGAAAAATCCAGAGAGCCAGGACCATGCTGTTGGCTGTATCGCCTGAAGATCGACGATGAATAACGATCGCCCCGTCGTTCCCGCCACGGTTTCTCTCACACCCGCCCAGCCTGAGCCGGCCGAGACCGGCTCTCTGTCCCCGCCTGAGATTACACTCAAAGCCGTCGTGCTGTCCGTTGTGCTCGCGGCCATTCTGGCCGCCGCGAATGCCTATCTGGGGCTGTTCGCTGGGATGACCGTGTCGGCTTCGATTCCCGCCGCCGTGGCCTCCATGGCGATTCTTCGCCTGTTCCGACGGTCGAATATTCTCGAAAACAATATCGTACAGACAGCGGCCTCCTCTGGTGAAGCGCTCGCGGCCGGCGTGATTTTTACTATTCCGGCTCTCATTTTGGTCGGCTATTGGTCGGCTTTTGATTATTGGCGGACCGTGGCCATCGCCGCCGTCGGCGGCCTACTGGGCGTGCTGTGTACGATTCCTCTTCGCCGGGCATTGATCGTCAGCGCAAATCTGAAATTCCCGGAAGGAGTGGCCACCGCTGAAGTCCTCAAGGTCGGAGCCGTCTCCAGGACGATGGATGAAAAGTCGGAATGCCGGACGCGCGCCGGGGCTGAGATTCGCCTGCTACTCTCGGCGGCGCTCATCGGCGGCGCCGTCAAGCTTGGTGAAAGCGGATTCCGTTTGTGGGCGGAGGCGTGGGAAGGGGCGACACAGGTGGGGCGGTCTATCGTCTACTTTGGCGTCAATCTATCTCCCGCGTTGTTGGCGGTCGGCTTCCTTGTCAGCTTGAACACGGCCGCGGTGGTGTTCCTGGGCGGCGTCTTCGCATGGTTGATTCTGATGCCGGCCTATGGGGCCCTGATCGGACTTCCGGACGGCATGAGTAGTATCGCGGCGGCAAAATTCATCTGGAGCACACGAATTCGATACGTGGGAATCGGCGCCATGCTGGTCGGCGGTCTCTGGACGCTCGGACAATTGTATGTTCCGGTCGTGGAAAGCCTGGAAAAACTCGGAAAGGTCTATCGCGATGCAGCGACACGCCCCAGCATGATGGGGTCTCGCCTCGAGCGTGACGCGTCCTTGCCATGGATACTGATCCCGTTCGCCTTGTCGCTTCTTCTTATGGCGATGATCTATATGGGAGTCGTTGGAAATGTCTGGATCGCGGTAGTGATGACGCTTGTCATGTCCGTGGCCGCCTTTTTATTTTCGTCCGTCGCGGCGTACATGGCGGGCCTAGTCGGAAGCTCAAGCAATCCGGTTTCAGGCGTGACGATCGCCACGTTGATGCTGTCGGCGCTCTTGCTGGTCCTTTTGATGGGATCCGGACATCCATCGGGTCCGGCGGCGGCACTCGTCGTCAGCGCGGTGGTGTGCTGTGCCGCGGCGATGGGCGGCGACAATCTTCAAGATCTCAAGACCGGTCATTTGGTCGGCGCCACGCCATGGAAGCAACAAATTATGCAGGTCATCGGCGTCGCGGCCGGCGCCGCCGTCATTGTGCCGGTGTTGGTCTTATTGCAGGCAAAGTACGGGATCGGCGAGACCACCGCGGACCATCCTCACCCGTTGAGCGCGCCGCAAGCCACCTTGATGGCGAATCTCGCTCGCAGCGTATTCGGCGAAGGATTGCCGTGGCCGCTGGTCGGGCTGGGCGCTTTATTCGGCATCGCGGTCATTCTTTTCGACCGCCGGCAGCAGTCCCGCGGGGCCGCCTTTCGCGCGCCGGTGCTGGCCGTCGCGCTGGGCATCTATCTGCCCTTGAAATTATCCGCGGCGATTGTCTTTGGAGGCCTGATGGCCATGTTGAGCCAGCGAAGCGGAGCATCTTCAGAAGGCATGGCGGGCGGCGGTCTTTTATTCGCCGCCGGTCTGATTACAGGCGAAGCGCTGACGGGAATTCTGCTGGCTCTGCCGATTGCTCTCAGCAGCGTGTGGCCGAGTCTCGCCGCCGATCCATTGGCCCTGTTCGCTGAACCGCCGCTGGGCGCCTGGCCGGGCGTGGCGGTGATAGCAGGTGTCGCGGCTCTCCTGATTCGTTCGGCCCGGCGATAAACCCTCCGACCCAGGGAAGCGGCGCAGGAAGAGACTGGCGGCTTGGCCCACACGATACAGATCAATCGGCCGGTGGTTCAAAATGGCCGGGTGGTCGCGACTGCCACGGCACCGTCGCTTGCTTGGACTGTTTCACCAAGCTTCGAAGACTGACTTCGGCCGCTCGAAGGAGTTTCGGCTCGCCGCTCTGAATCAGCACCGTAAGCAAGACATACAGATCGCGGGCATGACGGCTTGCCAGCAGAACCTGCTCGGTGACCGGATCGATCGTGGAGGGTAGGGGAGCCGCCTCTTCGTCTCCATCGGTGAGCAAGAGATCAAGATGTTTCGGATCGCCAAACAGCCAAGACGGCGGCACGCCGAGGGCTGAGGCGACCTGTTCTAAAACGGCGGCCGAAGGATCGACTTCGCCCGATTCGATGGCTTCCAAGGACTCCAGCGGCAAATTGGCCTGAGCGGCCAGCGCCGCCGTGGAGCGATGTCGCCACACGCGCCACGCAGAAATATTCGAGCCGATCGGCATAGCCGATCATAACGAAGAGCCGGGGCGATCTTCAATCGGAAGATGGTGAATAGTGAACGCGGCGGCAGGCATAGAATGTTAAGGAGAAGGGGGTCACTCCGAGGGTCTCACGCCATAGTTCAAGTGGCAATGTGGACTCGGCTTGACAACCACTGTGGATTCACCCTAGGCTCACCGCCACGGGAAGCGAATTATGGTTTATACTTCGACGGTGCAGAGCCCCCTCCTGTCGGTCGTTGTGCCTTGCTACAATGAAGAGGCCGTCATCCGAGAAACACATCGGCGCCTCGCTGAAGCGCTCATGAAGGCGGGGTGCCGGTTCGAGATTGTGTATGTCAACGACGGCAGCCGTGATCACACGCTTTCGATTCTGATCGGCATCCAAGCTCATGATCAGTCTGTCCGCATCGTATCTTTGTCCCGGAACTTCGGACATCAAATGGCGGTCTCAGCCGGAATCGATCACGCCATCGGCGACGCGGTCGTGTTGATCGATGCGGACCTGCAAGATCCTCCGGAAATCATCGCCCAGATGGTCGAGAAGTGGCGCGAGGGATATGACGTCGTCTATGGCCAACGGCATACCCGTACCGGTGAATCATTTTTCAAGGTGTTGACCGCCAGATGGTTCTATCGGTTCATTAACCGTCTGTCGGATGTGCCTATTCCGGTCGATACGGGGGACTTTCGATTGATGAGCCGCCAGGTCATTGAGGTGATCAAACGCATGCCTGAGCGAGACCGGTTCATCCGGGGGATGGTGAGCTGGGTGGGATTCAAGCAATTCGCGCTGACCTATAAACGCGCCGAACGGTTTGCCGGGAAAAGCAAGTACCCCTTGCGGAAGATGGTCACGTTTGCCACCGACGGTATTCTTTCGTTCTCCATCAAGCCGCTTCGTTTATCCACCACAATGGGGTTCGTCGCGAGCGGGCTTGCCCTGGCAGGAATCGTCTATGCCTTGGTCGTCCGGTTGCTCACCAGCAATTGGGTCAGTGGATGGACGTTTATCATGGTCTCGGTTCTCTTTCTTGGCGGGGTGCAGTTGATCTGTCTCGGCATCATTGGTGAGTATATCGGCCGGATCTACAGCGAAACCAAACGACGTCCGCTGTATCTGGTCGAACGAACCTACGGATTCGAGCGTGTCCACACGCGGCCTGAACAGCATTCCGCGCCTGCCCTTATCGCCGGCGCCCATGACCCATCGTGAGCCGCGTTTCTTCCCTGCGCTTGACACGATCCAAATCCCCTTGTTATCGTGCCGTCCGTGCCGAGGTAGCTCAGTTGGCAGAGCACAGCCCTGAAAAGGCTGGTGTCGACAGTTCGATTCTGTCCCTCGGCACCATTCCCAGAGTAGACAGTCGCGCGCCGCATGAAGATAGTCACCAGCGGTAAGCGACATCTGAGCCGTAAATCCTCGTTGAATAGTCACTCGTCGTAAATCCTTCCAAAGTTCATAACCTCCAGTATTGACAATGGTCCACAGAGCACTCTGCGTGGCAGTGGAGGCGTCCTAACAATTTCACGTCCGTACGTTCCATCCGAGCGCGTTGCGCATTGTTCACCACATCTGTGTCGTTATACGGTAAAGCGGAATCCGTTTGGCTCGCGGTCCAACCTATGTCAAGATGGCGGAGTAATTTGACATCACATCCTCAACACGGAGGTCTCATATGCCTGTTGATCCGTCCCTGTTGGCTGCGGCCACAGCCTTTGAATCCGCCCAATCCATCACCGCTGACCAAGGCGTAATCGTTCTGGCTCGTGGTCTTGAAATGATGGCCCGAGCGCTGGATCAACGACTGAAGAGCATCGAGGCGGCCATTGAAACGGTCGCGATAGATTCAGACGCCGATTTACAGTAACCCACCGAGATTACTTCATAGGGGCGCAGCTTCCGGCCACAGCTGCGTCCTTTCCGCCTTCATCGGCCCTCGCCCTATTTTTGGCACTCCGCCATTTCATTTAATTAGGCTCGACACTTAGGCGAACTTCTTGCCCGTCGAAATCGACTGCCTGTTTTCCGGCCATCAGAACTGCCATCGCAATATCACCGCAATAAGTACCTATCCTTATACTTCAGGGCAATTGTCTTCCCTTCTCATACATCGTAGCTTCGCGATTATGGTCAAAAATGGCTCGGTATAGGAGATGAGCTATGCTGACAAAACGACAGGTTTCCGATTTTTATCAACGAGGTTTCCTCAGTGTAGAGACGATCACCACATTGAAGGATGTGCAAGACATCCGTGAAATATTGGATGGCCTCTTTGCTCGTTTCAATGATTTGCCCGAAAATATAGCCCTCGATCTCGGCGACGAACGATCCCATAAAGGACCGCCTCAGATACCTGAAATTAACCGAGCCATTGATTTGGAGCCACGTCTGAAGGAAACGCTGGCTTTTAGGCGATGCAGAGACATCGCAGGGCAATTATTAGGACGAAAAGCCCGATATTGTTATGACCATAGCATCTACAAGCCGCCTTACAACCAGCGAGAGACGCCTTGGCACCAAGATCAGGCCTATGATGCTGGAAAGTCCCAGACTGTCCTGACATTTTGGCTCGCGCTTCAGGATGTCACCGTAGAAAATGGCTGCATGCAATACATACCATACAGTCATGAGAGAGGGCTTCGCGCGCACCATAAAAGAGGGCATCGGCACACGGCTCATGCGCTGACTGTAGACGATGTTGACGCCACGCAGGCCGTCGCGTGTCCTCTTCGCACCGGCGGTATTACCATTCATCTTCCGCAAACTCTTCACTACACAGGCCCCAACAACACCGGGGCGTTGCGACGTTCTTGGATTCTCCTGTTCGAAGAGTCTCCGCGAAGCGCCTGGAGCACAGTTCATCTTCACCCGGTACCTCTTATAGCCAAGTTAAAAACCTATTTCACTTAGCGCAGGGCATTCGAACTGATGTCGCGTAAAGGAGGATCACCCTTCATTGGGTTCGGGCTCATGCGAGGCAAGAGGGCACACTCCACGGAAATAGAACGCACTGATCGCCGCCGCGGCCGCGACATTCAGCGAATCAACCTGTCGGCTGACTGGAATATGAAATCGTAGGGCGGCTTCTTGAAGCGTGGTGGCCGAGAGTCCGCGGCTTTCATTGCCTAACGCGATGACCGATCGGGAAGGGATCATCCTGACATCACCGATCGGCACACTGGCGCCTCCCGGCCGTTTTGATGCGAGGATCAGGCAGTGATGTCGCGAAAATTCCAATACGTTGGGAATTAAAAAAATCGGAAGTCGCAACAAGGCGCCGGCCGTCGAGCGCACGACTTTGGGGTTGAACACATCGGCAGAATCAGGCGACAGCCACAGAGCATCCAACTCAAACGCCACCGCGGTCCGAATAATGGCGCCGACATTCGTGGGGTCTTGCAAACAGTCGGCGTAAAATCCGAGCACATGCGGCCGCTGCAGTATCCTCATCTCGTCCCATACCGGTCGTCGAACTACGGCCAGGATACCGGGGGACGTGCGCACGTCGGCCAATTGGTCAAATTCCCTCTCTTTACAGAGATACAGAGGAGCGGCACTTCCGATGAACTGTTGAAGGGTGTCGTCGGATCTTTTGAGGAAGGTCGGCGTCACAACAATGGCCAGGATCGTCGAGGGTTGAGTCTTCAACAGATCGTTGATCGAATGTGTCCCTTCCATGACAAAGGCATGTTCGATGTCGCGGACTTTTTTCTGTCTAGATAATTGCCGGATCAGAGCCGCTTTGGCTGCCGGTAGAGGCACGAAAGATCGCATAGACTCCTCGCGCCGACTATACACAACATCAATCAACTCCGGTAGTCACACACCGGTAACATGGCACCTCTAAAAGAGGTTCCACCCGGTCGGAAACACTCAGCTTCGACCGTCGCGCCATCCGTTGCGTCTCCATTCCCCCCCCCTTCTTCCGGACACGCACCCCGCGAATCCGAAAGATGAGAAATACAACTGACACAACGATCTATCGCCGGCAAGATGCTAGACTCAATACGGACTCTTGTTTACTTGGCGCAGTTTCGCTATCCTCGTCATCATCGATTATCCCATCCCCACCTGATCAGGGACTCACGTGAACTTTCAGGAGTTGATTCTCTCCCTTCATCGATTTTGGGCGGATCACGGCTGCGTTATTCACCAGCCCTACGACCTTGAGATGGGCGCCGGCACATTTCATCCGGCCACGTTTCTGCGGGCGCTCGGGCCGGAGCCGTGGCGATCGGCGTATTCGCAGCCATGCCGCCGTCCGACGGATGGCCGCTACGGCGAAAATCCGAATCGTCTACAGCATTATTATCAGTATCAGGTCGTGCTGAAGCCCTCGCCCGGCGATATTCAGGATCGGTATCTTGCGAGTTTGGCCAGCCTGGGGATTGATCCCAAGAAGCATGACATCCGGTTTATTCAAGATGACTGGGAGTCGCCGACCTTAGGGGCATGGGGCTTGGGGTGGGAAGTGCGGCTGGACGGGATGGAGATCACACAGTTTACCTATTTTCAGGAAATCGGCGGGATTGAATTGAATCCCATCACGGTCGAGTTGACGTACGGTACCGAGCGGATTGCCATGTATCTGCAGCAGGTCAACAATGTGTTCGATCTACAATGGACCGACGACGTGACCTACGGCGATATCCATCACCGCACCGAAGTGCAATTCTCGACGTACAACTTTGAGGAAGCCGATGTGGACATGCTGAGTCGGACCTTCCAAGCCTTCGAGGCCGAGTCCAGACGGCTGTGCGAGAAGGGCTTGCCCTTGCCGGCGTATGATTACTGCATCAAGACCTCGCATCTGTTCAACCTGCTCGATGCGCGGGGCGCGATCAGCGTGTCGGAACGGACCGGGTATATCGCCCGTGTCCGGGCTTTGGCGCGATTGTGCGCGGAGGGCTATCTCAAAGAGCGAGGGACGCTTGGTTACCCGTTGCTGAAGCAAGCCGAATCGTCGCCGCGACGGACAACCGTGAGAGCCCGCTGAGATGGCACGCGACAAAGAACAGAAGCGTCGAAAAAACCCCGCTGCTGATCCGGATGGCCAAGAATTGCTCTTCGAGATCGGGACGGAAGAGTTGCCGTATCAGTTTGTGCCGATGGCCATCGCCGGGCTGCGGGAATCGGCGGAGCGGCTCTTCAAGGAACAGCGACTGGCGCACGGGGCGCTGCGCACATTAGGCACGCCACGCCGGCTGGTGCTGGTGGTGGAGGGACTAGCCGGTCGGCAGACCCCGGTAGTCAAGGAAGTCATGGGGCCGTCGAAAGCTGTCGCCTTCGATTCGACAGGCATGCCGACCAAGGCCGGACTGGGATTTGCGGCTGCACAGGGATTGAAGGCGGAAGAATTGGACGTTCGGCAGACGCCGAAGGGGGAGTACGTCTATGCCATGAAACGCGATCCGGGACGGGAGGCGATAGCGGTGCTCGGTGAACTGTTGCCCGTGCTAATCGGCTCGTTGTCGTTCCCGAAGTCCATGCGATGGAATGCCGAAGGGATCAGATTTGCGAGACCGATTCGTTGGTTATTGGCCCTCTTTGGCGGCGAGGTCGTGCCCGCGCAGTTCGGCGGGTTAACGGCGGGAAATCGCACAAGGGGGCATCGATTTCTTGGATCAGGAGCATCGATGGCACAATGGCTTGCGGTAAAGGACTTCAAGTCATACGTGAGCGTATTGGCCCGCCATGGCGTCGTGCCGGATCAAGAGCAGCGGCGCACGATTATTCTTAACGAGTTGGCTGATCTGTCTACGTCTGCCCACGGCATCTTGCATCGGGACGACGAACTTCTTGAGCAAGCGATCTATACGGTTGAATACCCGCATGC
Source organism: Nitrospiraceae bacterium (assembly GCA_035253365.1). Classification (GTDB taxonomy): domain Bacteria; phylum Nitrospirota; class Nitrospiria; order Nitrospirales; family Nitrospiraceae; genus DATFCE01. The sequence goes on along the minus strand of DATFCE010000375.1, from coordinate 14,531 downwards.
GATTTTGGGAACATTCAATCAGCAGTATCTGGAGGTCCCGAAGGACGTGCTGATGACCGCCATGAAGGAACACCAGGGATTTTTCTCACTCACGGCCGACTCAGGCGCCCTGCTCCCGGCCTTTATTTCCGTCACGAATATGAAGCTTCCGGAGATGCAGTTGATCCGGGAAGGAAATGAGCGGGTGCTCGCGGCGCGTCTGGCAGACGCGAAATTCTTTTTCGACGAGGACCGCAAGGTCACGTTGGCGGATCGGGTCAACAAGCTCAAGGGCGTCACCTTCCATCAAAAGCTGGGCACGCTCTATCAAAAGACCGAGCGGATGACCACGCTCATCGACAGGCTAGCCGATGGGTTGGCCGACCGCGAGGCATGCCGTCGCGCCGCGCGCTTGAGCAAGGCCGATCTGTTGACCGGTCTTGTCGGCGAGTTTCCGACGTTGCAAGGTCTCATGGGAGGGGAGTATGCGCGGCACGACGGCGAGCGCGCCGAGGTTAGCCGGGCCGTCGGCGAGCACTATCTGCCGAAAGCGATGGAGAGCGGCTTGCCGGGTACCCGCGAAGGACAATTGCTATCCTTAACCGATCGGCTGGATACCATCGTGGCCTTCTTTCACGTCGGCATTGTCCCCACCGGTTCGGAGGATCCGCTCGGGTTGCGGCGTCATGCATTGGCGATCGTTCGGCTTATTCTTGAAGGAAAGCTGACACTGAATCTGGCCGAGGCCGTCCGGTACGCCAAGGACCTGGTTACGGCGCAGGGGTTCAAGGAAGTCGGGACCGCCGATCCGTTGGACTTCCTCGCCGAACGCCTCCGGTACTATGGACGCATGACCTATGGGCTGCGGGATGATGTCATGGACGCGGTACTAATCCCCGCGACAAGAACTGCGCAGGAGACCGGCTTTGATCTCCTCGATCTACTCGCTCGGATGCGCGCGCTGCAGGCTATGACCACGCGAGCGGAATTCGATCCGCTCATGGTCGGATTCAGACGGGCTCACCGCATCGTGGAGAAGGAAAAGTGGACTCGCGATGCCATCGATCCCGCTCGCTTTCAGCATCAAGCGGAGACGGAGCTTCAGAAAGTCGTATCCGACGCGCAGAAACGAATCGGGACTGCGCTGGAGCGGGGTGACTATGCGACGGCACTCGACGCCTTGGTCGAGATGAAGCCGGCGATCGACGGCTTTTTTGACGGCGTGCTGGTGAATGCAGAAGATGAAGTCTTGAGGTCTAACCGCTTGTCCTTGCTTTATGCCGTGGATCGCATTTTTCTCAACTTCGCCGATTTTTCACATATCGTGGTGCAGGGGACGTGACTATGGGCGCATTACCGGCACGGCATGACGACTCACCCGAGGACCCGGTGTTGGCCCCGGTCGGGGAGCTGCCGCAGCCCGATCGCCAGGACGCACGCCTCCGGCGCTACAGTTTAATTGTCACGGCGGCGATGATCGTGCTGTGCAATGCGATCTTTCTGCTCGGCATATGGGGTAGCGGGGTCAATCTGGACGAGTTGATCCGAACGCCTGATCTCTTCAATCCGCTGAAAGATATCTGTCTTCGGCTTATGTGGCGGAAGGTGGAAGGAGAGGCACAGCCGATTCAACTCTGCTCCGAGTGGATTAATCTGTCCGATCCGTCCGGCAACACTCATTCGTTTCAAAAGCAGACGGAAGTCGTGAAGGGCGGCGATGGAAAGCTCTACTTCGATCACGGCGTGCGAGTGGACTATCGACTCTTCCTGTTCGCGGGCTTTATCATTGCCATCATTATTTTTGGATTCGCGCTCAGACGGTTTTTGATCCGCCGGTATCGCCGGCGTTTAGAAGCCGCTAGCGGTTCGACATCGTCATTGGCTTTATAAAACAAGAGGAGAGAGTCGTGGGCACAAAGAAATATGTCTATTTCTTCGGCGACGGCAAAGCCGAAGGCACGGGCGACATGAAAGAACTGCTCGGCGGCAAGGGCGCCGGGTTGGCCGAGATGACGAACTTGAACATTTCGGTGCCGGCCGGCTTCACGATCACGACCGAAGCCTGCATCGAATATTACCGTCGCCGGAAGGTCTATCCGCCCGGCATGTGGGAGGAAGCGCTTCACGCGCTCAAAAAAGTCGAGAAGGCGATGGGTTCTCGGTTCGGCGATCCATCGAATCCCTTGTTGGTCTCGGTTCGGTCCGGCGCACGGGCCTCGATGCCGGGCATGATGGACACGGTGCTGAATGTCGGCCTGAATAGCCGCACTGTCGAAGGATTAGCGGCCAAGACGCGCAACGAACGCTTCGCATTCGACAGTTACCGCCGCTTCATCACGATGTTCGGGCACATCGTCATGGGTATTTCGCGCGATCGGTTCGAAGATGCGCTGGCGCGCAAAAAAGAGGAGTGCGGGGCGAAGCTGGATACGGATCTTGACGCGAAGGCGCTCAAGGATCTGGTTATCCGCATGAAGGCCGTGGTGACCAAAGAGACGGGGCGCGAGTTCCCCGAAGATCCTCTGGAGCAGCTGCGCATGGGCATCAACGCGGTCTTCTCGTCCTGGTACGGCGCGCGCGCGGTGACCTATCGGCGCCTATACAACATCCCGGACAGTTGGGGCACGGCGGTCAGCGTGGTCGCGATGGTCTTCGGCAACATGGGCGAGACGAGCGGCACCGGCGTGGCGTTTACGCGTGATCCCGCGTCGGGCCAACGTACCTTCTTCGGCGAGTGCTTGTTGAACGCGCAAGGCGAGGATGTGGTGGCCGGGATTCGGACCCCGCTGCCGGTGGCGTCGCTGGCGAAGTCGATGCCGCAAGCCCACAAGGAATTGCTCGACACGTACAAAAAATTGGAGAAGCACTACCGCGACATGCTGGACCTGGAATTTACGATTCAGGAAGGCACTCTCTACATGCTGCAGACCCGGGTCGGCAAACGCACGGGGATCGCGGCGGTCCGGATCGCGGTCGAGATGGTCAACGAAGGATTAATTACGAAGCGTGAAGCCGTCCTCCGGGTGGGACCCGACCAACTCTCGCAATATCTGTATCCGATCTTCGATACGGCGGAAGAAAGCCGGCATGCTTCCATTGGGAAAGGCCTGCCGGCGGGACCCGGCGCCGCGGCGGGCAAGATCGCACTGACGGCGGACAAGGCCGTGGATATGCATGCCCGCGGGGAGCGCGTGATTCTGGTCCGCCAGGAGACGAGTCCCGACGACATCCACGGCATGCATGCGGCGCAAGGATTCCTTACCGCCCGGGGCGGTATGACTTCGCACGCCGCGGTCGTGGCGAGACAAATGGGGAAGGTCTGCATCGCCGGGTGCGAGGCCATCAATATCGACAGCAGCACGACCTTAAAAATCGGCTCGTTGAGTCTCAAAGAAGGCGACTACATTTCGATCAACGGCTTTACCGGCAACGTCTACAATGGCGATATTCCGGTCGTGGAGTCGGAAGTCATTCAAGTGATCCAGGGCAAGATGGAGGAGCGGCGGTCGGAGAAATACCGCATCTTCTCCACCTTCCTGAGTTGGGCCGACGAGTTCCGCCGGCTGAAAGTCCGTGCCAATGCCGACGTGCCGGACCAAGCCAAGATCGCACGGGGATTCGGCGCCGAAGGCATCGGGCTCTGTCGCACCGAACATATGTTCTTTGCCGAAGATCGCGTGCCGATCATGCAACGGATGATTCTTGCGCGCACGCGCGAGGACCGCGAGCGATATCTCGATCAATTGCTGCCGCTCCAGAAGCAGGATTTCATCGGGCTGTACCGGGAGATGAAGGGCTATCCCGTCACCATTCGTCTGCTCGATCCGCCGCTGCATGAATTTTTGCCGAAGCGGGAAGATCTCATGGTCGAGATCGCGCGCCTGGAGCTGACGGGCGGGCCGCCGGCCGTCATCGAAGAGAAACGCCGCTTGCTGGAGCGTGTCGAGGAACTCCACGAGTTCAATCCGATGCTGGGCCTGCGGGGCTGCCGGCTCGGGATCACGATGCCGGAAATCACCAGAATGCAGACGCGGGCCATTATCGAAGCCGCATGCGAAGTCGCGCGGGAAGGTAAGAAGATCGTGCCGGAGATCATGATTCCGTTGGTCGGTATGGTTTCGGAGATGAAAGCCCAAAAGGATTTGATTCGCGAAGTGGCGGATGAGACGTTGCGCCGATGCGAAGTCAGCTTGTCCTATCTGGTCGGCACGATGATCGAATTGCCGCGCGCGGCGGTGACTGCCCGGCGGATCGCCGAAGAAGCGGAATTTTTCTCTTTCGGCACCAATGACCTCACGCAAACGACGTTCGGCTTTTCGCGCGATGACGCGGCCAAGTTCGTGTCGTTCTATATGAAGCGGCAGGACAGTTGCCCGGTGTGTCTAAGCCCACAGGTCAATTGGAAGGAAATGGTCTGCTTGAGCTGCGGCGCGCATATCGCGAATAAATCGGAAAATATTCTCGACGCGGACCCCTTCGCCGTTTTGGATCGAGAAGGCGTCGGTGCGATGATGCGGATGGCCATTTCGGAAGGCCGTGCGACTCGGCCGGATATCAAGCTGGGAATTTGCGGTGAACACGGCGGCGAACCGAGCTCGGTGGAGTTTTGCCACCAATTGGGATTGGATTATGTGAGCTGCTCGCCGTATCGAGTGGCGATTGCGCGGCTCGCCGCGGCACAAGCGGCCCTGACGGAAACATCTCCGGAGAAAAACGGCAAACGGCCGGTTAAGGCGAAAGGCAAAGCTGCGGCCAAATCATCCTCCCGTGCCGTGCGCAGACCCGCTTCGGTGATGCGCAAATCGTCCACAAGTCGGCGCAAGCCCGCTAGCCGGACTCGGTGAACGACGCTGACCGTGACGCGTTCTTCATGGCGAAGGCGCTTCGCCTTGCGGCCAAGGGACGCGGGACCACTTCCCCAAACCCCATGGTCGGTGCGGTCGTGGTCTCGGGTGCCCGCGTCGTGGGCCAGGGCTATCATCATCGGGCCGGCGAACCTCACGCCGAAATCCTCGCGTTACAAGACGCCGGCTCGCGTGTCGCCGGCGCAGCCCTGTACGTCACCTTGGAACCCTGTAACCACACCAACAAGCGAACCCCGCCTTGTGTTCCCGTTGTCCTTGCTTCCGGCCTCCGCCGCATCGTCGTCGCGATGCGAGACCCCAATCCTCAGGTCTCAGGCAAAGGCATCGCGCGTCTCCGCCGGACCGGCCTCGAGGTGTCGGTGGGATGCTTGGGAGAGCGCGCCGCGCGCTTGAACGAAGTCTATTGCCATTGGATCAGCACCGGACGGCCATTTGTGCTGATGAAAGCCGCCATGACCTTGGACGGCAAGATTGCCACGGCCACCGGCGAGTCCCGGTGGATTAGCGGCGAGGCGGCCAGGCGTCAGGTGCATCGACTGCGACGGCAGGTCGATGCGATCATGGTAGGCATCGGGACAATCCTGCAGGACGATCCCAGCTTGACGGTTCGGCTCTCTCCAGGAGGAAAGCAATCCCTCACTGGGCGCCAACCTGTTCGCGTGGTGCTGGATAGCCGTCTACGCATCTCGCCCGACGCGCAGGTCGTCGCCACGGTCTCGTCGATCCCTACCATTGTCGTCACAACCAGACTGGCTCCCAAGCCGCGTGTACAACGCCTACAGGCGCGAGGCGTCACGGTGCTGATCGCGTCCGTTGATCATGGTCGCGTCTCGTTTGCGGATTGTTTGATGCAACTGGGGAAGCGGAACATCACCTCGGTGCTGCTGGAAGGCGGCAGCGAATTGAACGCCGCCGCGTTGCGCGGGGGATTTGTCAACCGTCTCCGTCTTTACATCGCGCCCATGCTGTTGGGAGGACAGGATGCCAAGAGTGTGATCGGCGGCATCTCCCCCAAACGGCTGGCCGATGCGCTCGGCCTGAAAGACTTTCGCGTCAGTCGCGTTGGACAAGACCTGTTGCTCGACGCGATTCCCCAGTCATAGGTCTGTATTCATTCGGATACGTTTGCCCAAACCATTTTCATACAGCCAGAAGCGCGCATCAGCCTGCCGTTTTGTAAATGCCTGAAACAAAATGTAAATGTACGTATTTATATAGGGCATCGCTCTTGCTGAACGGAATCGCCGAATATCACACCATCATGGAGATCGCGATGAACCCACAGTTGATGATCAGCATCCCTGAGCGGAATCTCACTATCGGGCTGGACCCTCTGGCCGCATCGTTCGAATTGCAGGCGCCTGCCGCGTACGCGCATGGCCGTCGCGCCGCCGCCTATGCCGGCATCCTGGCTCGGCGTTTGGGGCTGCCGCCTGCTCATGCGATGGCGGTCGAGAAAGCCGTGCTCCTTCACGACGCCGGCACGATGCAGATTCCCGATCGCATCATGCAGAAGACGGACCGACTGTCGGATGTCGAGCGTCATATGCGCAACAATCATCCGATTGCCGGTTACGCTATGCTGAGCTCAATGGCAGGAGTTCAGGATATCGCGGAGATCATTTTGACTCATCATGAGCGGTACGATGGCAGCGGCTATCCGCACCGGCTGGAGGGCGAGGACATTCCCATGGGGGCTCGCATCTGCGCCGTCGTCGATTGCCTCGATGCGCTCACCTCGCCCGATGAAACGGTCCGGCGGATCTTCGCCTTTCCGGAGGCCTGCCGGTACATCGGGACGAGAGGTGGAACACGTTTTGACCCTCAGGTGGTCGAGGCCTTCCGGTCTATTCCACCTGAAGAATGGCGTCAGCTTCAGCAGACCATCTCACAGTCAGCCGGCCATGGACAGCACCCGCTTCCCGTAGAGCCGGTGGCGAGCCGGTCATTTTGACAAGCTCGCGCCGGAGGTGATAGCGTGCGGAGGTGTTACACAAGACTTCATTGCAGGCACTTCGTTTGTCTTTACCTGCCAAATTCGTGGGCTTCGTCATCCTCTTCATCGGTCACGTTCTTTCATCATTGACTCTTTCGGCCGAACTTGAGCCGGCAGACTCGCCGGCCGCGGACGTTCCCTCGCTCGTTCAGGAATATCTTGGGACAACCGATGGCGAGCATGCGGCGGTACTTCTTGCCGAGATAGTCCGGCATCCTCAGGCTGATCTGGTGACAGTCGAAGCGGCGATCCGTATGGAACCGATGCGCCCCATGCAGCCGGTGGGGCTCCAGCCCAGCATGCCGGTTCGCGTCCGTGAGCGGGCTTTTCATTATGGATTGTACGTACCGGCCTCATACAACCCCGCCAAGGCTTATGCGCTGATCATCTGCCTGCATGGGGCGGGCTTTACCGGAGATGCCTATCTTGAGCGCTGGCAGACTCGCCTCGGTGATCAGTACATTTTGGCGTGTCCGACGTCGCCTCAAGGCGCGTGGTGGACCCGTGAAGCGGCGGAGCTCATCTTAGCGACGATGCGGGATGTTCAGACGCGCTATCACGTGGACCCCGACCGTATTTTTCTCACCGGCATGTCCAACGGCGGCATCGGGGTCTATCTGATCGGCAGCCACTATGCGCCGCTCTTTGCCGGTTTGGCTCCGATGGCGGGCGGGCTCGATGACGTATTATTTCCCTTCCTGCAGAACCTGCGTCATACGCCGGTGTATCTCATTCACGGCACGCATGACCAAGTCATGCCCGCTGAACTTAGCCGCTCCATCGCCAAGGAGTTGGCGCGACTGGGGTATCCGTATACCTATCGCGAACACGAGCGCACGCATCCGGTCGCCGGTGGGCATTATTTCCCGCGAGAAGAACTTCCGGAACTCGTTGCTTGGTTCGACAGCCATCGCCGCAACCCGCTGCCTCATAATCTGACGGTCGTACGTGATGCGACCCATTTAATTCCATTTAGTTGGGTGCGGATCGACGCGGCGGATCGCATTGCTGCCTTCAGCGATTTGCTGATCGACAGCCACGATGAGGCGCTGACAGACCGCCGCTATGCCAAATTGGACGCGGAAATCACGGCGCCGAATCGCATTGTCGTTACAACCAAGCACGTCAGACGCTATAGCCTTTTTTTGAATGATGCGCTCGTCGATGTGTCCCAACCCTTGACCGTCGTGAACAACGGTAAAACGGTGTACGAAGGCCGGCTTAATCCTCAAGTCGACACCATGCTACGGGAGGCACGTGTGCGACATGACCGACACGTGCTCTATCCGATCGTGCTGCCCATCCAGGTAGGTGAATGAAAACGGACGAGATCGAATCAGCGGCCATCTTTCCCACGCAGCACTCAGTCCTCAGCCCTCCATGTGGGGACGGGCTGTGATCAAATATGCGAAAGCAGCAGTGATCGCCTGCACGCTCTTCGCCCCCATGCCGACGGCGTGGGCGGTGGATTGCACGGTGGCGTCCGAGCAGGGAGGAATGGCCTTTCCGGTGGAGCGATTGGACCGTGAGGCTCGCTGTCTGATCGCCGCGGTCGTCGCGCATTCGAACACGACAGGTGTGATCGGACCGATGCACACGCCTCTCGACGCCGGGTTTCATGGCTATCTGCTCGATCATCCTGTGATCATGGCGATGCTGCTGCAACGCCTCGGCATGGAAGCGCCTCAATTTTCTCCGGCTGGGCCCAATCAATTTTTGGTCGATGATGGTGACGGCGCGCAAGGTATGCTCACGATCATACATCGCAATGATACGCATCGCATCTATTACATTGACGGTCACCATCAAAGCCATCTCTTCCCGACTATTCGAGCTAGAACCGTAGTGTTCATGAGCCTCGCGCCAGGGGGCGCCGTTGCGGACAACACAGGCGTACAAACCACGCTGGTTTCCTATACGCAGTTCGAGGGGCGCGTGCTGGCGGGTTTTGCGCAGGCGTTTGGGCCGCTCGTCGAATGGGCAGTCAAGCGCGCGCTGGCGCGTCAATTTGAGTTGACGAGCCGACTCGGGTCTGTGATTGCGCAGGACCCGGATCGTGTCCAGCGCGAGATAGCTTCGCTTCAGGCTCTCGATCCCGCGGTTCGCCAAGCGCTAAGCGCCTATCTTCAGGCCATGCCGAAAGCCGGAGCTTCAAGCGCCGCTGCGTCGATCCCATGAGCCGTGAGCGGAGCTTTGTCCTGCTCTGCGGGATCGGCATCTTTTGCTTTATCAGCTACAACCTCATTCGCATGCCGGTCCTGGCCTTGTTTGCGCAGTCGCTGGGCGCGGGGCCGGAGGCTATCGGTCTGATCGTCTCGGTCTCCACGCTCACCGGCGTTTTCTTGAAACTTCCCTCCGGCGCCCTGTCGGATATCTATGGCCGGCGCCTGCTCATGCGGGTCGGGGTCGTCGCGTTCGGACTGCCGCCGTTCCTCTATCTCTTCGTGTCCGATATCGCAAGCTTGACCGGCCTGCGCTTCGTGCATGGTCTGGCGACCGCTATCTTTGCGCCGAGTGCGCTGGCCACGGTCGCTGAACTGTACCGAGAGCGCCGTGGCGCGGCGCTGGGAACGTACACGGCCTGCACGCAAACCGGCGCGCTATTGGGACCGGTGCTGGGCGGGTGGCTCGTCCATGCGGCGGGATTTCCTCTCACCTTCGTGACGGCCGGAATCCTGGGAAGTGTGGGCCTGATGCTATTCTATAGCCTCCGTCTTAACCCGCCGCCTCCACGTGCGGCAGAGACCGGAATCGGCGCGGTCATGGCGGACATGTGGAAGGGCTTTCGTATCGTCGCAAGCAATCGACGCGTGCTTGTGACCAGTGCGACCGATGGAGCGAAGATGATCGCCAACGGAGCCCTCATGGCGTTTCTGCCGATCTACGGGCTCGCAGTGGGATTGAACGCGGGTGAGGTCGGACTTCTCTTCGGCATTCAAGGGATTACGTCCTTCCTTTCCAAGCCAGTAATGGGACAGCTCTCGGACCAGGTCGGCCGACGGCCTCTGATCGTATGGGGTCTCCTCATCTGCGCGGTCACGTTCGTGCTGATTCCCCACACAGCTATGCTCTGGGCACTGCTGGTGCTGGCCGCCGGATTCGGCTTCGGCGAGGCGGTGGTCACCTCTTCGACATCCGCCTATGTTGCAGACTTGTCCGAGCTCAAGACGCTGGGGGCCGGCATGGGAATGCAAGGCACGATCATGGACATTGGGCACGCCAGCGGGCCATTGCTGGCCGGCTTCCTGATCGCACACACGAGCTATTCAACCGCCTTCGCTGTGATCGCCGCCATTCAGCTTCTCGCCGCCGGCGTGTTTTGGATATTGGTGCGCCGGCCTTGATGGCGTTCGGTTTATTTCCTGATCTATAATGCCGTCCGAAGGCATCCGGAGAAGAGATGACCGGCGAGATGGGAACAGCGGATATCGTGGTAGGTATCCTGGCGGCGATCGGAGTGGTGGTGTTGATCGGTGTGTTTATCGTCGTCTTCAGAAAGGTCATGTTGAAATAAAGCGGGATACCACAGATTCAAAAGATTCAGACGCGCCAAACAAGCTGAGCGAGTTACTGAACTTCCTTCAACAACTGCCTCACCTGGGGGGATGACGCTAAGGCGTTCGCTCGTGACGTGGAAAGGGCGCGTCTCGGCGCGCCGGGGTGGGTGGGTGAGATTGTGGAACGTGGCATTCGCCGGGCACCCGGCCTACCTCAGCAATCGGCATGGGAATAATTCTGGACACCAGCGTTCTGATCGCTGGGGAATAGAGCACCAATGTTTACCGGCATTGTCGAAGAAATGGGAGCAGTCAAAGCACTGGAGAAGCATTCGGCAGGAGTGCGACTCAGCATTCTGGCTCAGATTGTGATGGACGATCTGCCGATCGGCGCCAGCATTAGCGTGAACGGCGCCTGCTTGACGGTGGTGAACGCCGCCGCCGACCGTGAATTTGGCGTCGATGTGTCCACGGAAACGCTGTCGGTCACGGCGCTCCGCACATTAGCGGCCGGGTCTCCAGTGAATCTCGAACGCGCGATGAAGGTCCAGGCCCGGTTAGGGGGGCATCTCGTCTCCGGTCATGTGGATGCTATGGGGACGATCCGAAGCCGTCGGCAGGACGGCAACACGCTCATCCTGACCATCGAGGCGCCGAAAGACGTGCTCCGCTATTGCGTGCCAAAAGGTTCCATCACGGTCGACGGCATAAGTCTGACAATTAATGTGCTGACCGATCTGACATTCGGTGTCGCGATTATTCCGCACACGGCCAAAGTCACGACATTGGGACTAAAGCAATCCGGTGATTTGGTGAATTTGGAATCCGATCTCATCGGCAAGTACGTTGAACGATTGTTACAGGAACGCGGTCAGCTCCCGCTGAAATCTACGCCTGTCATCGACAAGGAGTATTTGCAGAAGCGGGGATTAATCTGACAGAACTAATTCATCCTTGGATGGCAGCACATAAATTGGCTATGGCTCCACTTATCCACGATATGACATTGCACGGACAAGCGTCTTCCCACTGCGTTCGGGCGTCCGGTAAGTTTTGTCATTAATCCACCAAACATACAGCATGCACTATGCCTCGAACATCTCCATCTGAGGGGCTTAACGCTATTCGTCATTCACTGTTCCCGCTGAAAGCTCGGCCTTTTCGAAACGCACTGCCCCATGCTAAAGGCCTAATCCGACTTCTGAGCACGCGGAGTTGGTGTCTCGTACGACCACGGTATTACTAGAGACGCCAAGCCGGCGTTCGAAAGACATTCGAACGGCGGTCGAGGAGGAAAGATATTAAACAGACATCAATGGAGGCGCTTCTTCGCCCGCGGTTGCATAAGATTTGTGGATGGTCAGGGCTGAGCCGGTTAGTTAGATGATTGGAGGTATTTTGGAAGTGTTTTCTGTCACGTTCAATATTACGAGCAAGTTAAGCGCCCTCCAAAGGTGTTGGGGCTGCGTTTTCATCTGGTCGCCAAAACAAGGTCGCAGGAGTATCCGCTTTAGGAATCGTCTCGGGACATCCCACGGCACATCGGTGGCACTGTGGTTACCACCAAAACCTGCAAGTCAGTTGTTCTGGGTCGTCTCCAGCCAGGCGATGAATCGACGCAGGCGTTCCTGCTCCTCTGCGCGCAGGTGCATGAATTCCAGTCCAAACCCTGAACCGCTTGACCATCGCACCTCGGCCGCTTCGATTCGAAGCGGGGGGTGCTGTTCAGGGAGTTGGAGGCGTAAGACCAGATAAGCTTTCGGTCTGACCGCTTCTTCACTGCTGACTGAGCAGCCTTCGTGAGAAAGGCTGGTGACCAAGCCCCTCCCGGTTACTTCATGGCCGGAAAATGAGACGGGAAACTGAACCTCATACCGCACCGACTTACGTTTCTCCACACGAACCTCACTGGAAGAAGTGAAAAGGATGAAGATCGCCCGCATTTCGCGGTGGTCCTGGTTGGACTATTCAATCCGCAATGAAGCGCAAGACCATCAGCGAGCCTAGCAAAGGCCACTAGGTTGGTCAAACTGCAGCCGGTCTAGAGGCGTCCTTTGCGCTCGTTCTTGCCCCTATGGCTTGGTTTCGCTGCGATCGAGGTCAGAAAGAGCGCAAGGGCCGTCATATATACTCTCATGCCGAAATGATTCATTGTTCCTCTCCACTGAGAAAAGTGTAACAAGCGAAGGTCATATTGGCATTAGACAGAAATTAAAAATTCTAATGGCGCGTCGGCGGGGAGATCGCTATCAACAAAGCGACCATTTTGACTCCCGATAAATGCGGGTGTTATAGTCCGCCGTGGACACAAGGAAGACGATAGAGGCGCTCCATGGTTGAAGTTCCGGTTAAGATTTACATTGCCAACATTGCAAAAAAGGCTCGCCAAGCCGCTCGTGCTATGGGCTTGCTTTCCGGGGCCGTCAAAAATAAAGCCCTTCAGAAAATGGCCGACCGCGTGGAAGCGGGTGAAGGCGAACTTCTGGACGCCAATCAACAAGACGTCGAGACCGTCGGCAAAAACTTGAATCGTGAAGCCGCGCGCGAGGCAGTCGAACGAGTCCGTCTACTTCACGATGCGATCAAAGCGATGGCCGAAGGATTGCGACATGTCGCGGATCTTCCCGATCCGGTCGGAGAAGTGACGTCCATGCACCAGCGTCCCAACGGCATGCAGGTCAGCCGGGTACGGACGCCAATCGGCGTAATCGGAATGATTTCGGAGTTCGGCCCTCAGGTCACCGCCGGCTCGGTAGCGCTTTGCCTGAAGTCCGGAAACGTCTGCGTGTTTCGCGGCGCCTCCGAGTGGATTCGCACAAACACGAAGCTGGCAAACATTCTCCGGGACGCGGCAGAGGAAGCCGGTGTGCCTGCGGGGGCCATCACGTTTGTCGAGCGCCCAGAAAAGGAAGCGGCGATCGAATTACTACGCCAAACTCAGTATCTGGATGCCGTTATCCCACGGGGCGGCGCCGGGCTAAGAAAGACCGTGATCGAGCAGACTCGCGTTCCGATCCTGTCTCATGACGGCGGACTCTCCTACGTCTACATTGATGCAGAAGCCGACCTTCCTTTGGCGCAAAACGTCGTCGTGAATTCGAAAGCACAGCACCCCTCGGCATCGGGCTCCGCCGATACGCTCTTGGTCCACCGGTCGACTGCGCGTTCACTCATTCCACCGTTGATCTGCCGCCTGTCGGATGAATTCAAGGTGGAAGTACGGGGCTGTCCCAAGACCCTTGCGATTACCGGACCCCAATCGCTCGCATCATATAAGGAAGTAAAGGCTGCCACTGAGGACGACTGGACCAAGCAATTTGTCGCGCCGATTCTGGCCGTCAAGATCGTACATGATGTGGATGAAGCATTGGACCACATCGCGCGCTATGGAGTCATTCATACGGCAAGCATCGTCACGCGAGACTATGCGACAGCCATGCGATTCACTCAAGAAGTCGATGCCGCGGCCGTTCTCGTCAATGCCTCAACACGTTTGCATGACGGCGAGGAATTTGGTTTCGGCGGCCAGATCGGCATCAGCACCATGCGGACCCATGCGCGCGGACCGATTGCGCTCGAGCAGTTGACTTGCCACAAGTACGTCGTCTTGGGAACCGGGCAACTGCGCCAGCCGCATCCGGTGCCGGTCACGTATGAAGATGCCATCATGCTCAAACGCCCCTCGTGAGGCTGCAGAAAAAGCCCTCCAGCGGCGTTCTCAGTCGCGAGTCCCCCTCAACGTACCGATCTGTACGCCTCGGGGTCCTCGCTCCTTGCGGCCTTGCAATGGGAAATGGCGAGTCTAGGCGCGCCTGGAGTTGGGAGGGTGTGATAAGACCTTTTTGAGCAGCCTCAAGGTCATCTTTGAGCGTACAGTCAACCTTACAAAAATCTCTTACCGATCATCTGCAGTGGTGGGGGCTTCGGCGGTTCGAGTCCGATGCGGCGTATTTTCAGTGGCAGCGCGAGACGCTTCACGCCAATGACCTCACGACTCTCAATTCCCTCGTCGAACTAAAACAGACTTCCGGCGCCGGGGTGGCGGCGGATACGGCGTTTTATGATTTGACGGCCTGCCCGCAAATCCTTCCCGTTCTCTATAGCCAGCGATACCACTATTACGAGACCGTTGGTCCGTCCGTGGCGGAGCGGATAGCCGGGGCGCGGTCCGTCGTGGACTTTGGATGCGGTCCC
>DATFCE010000374.1:0-7191 GCA_035253365.1 Nitrospiraceae bacterium | reverse complement strand
TCCCCGGCATGCGAATGTCGCCGGTCACCAGCCGTGCGCCTTGCCCCCCATACCACCCCATACGGTAGATATCGATGGTGAAAGCCGACTCCGCGGTATTGACATAGAAACTGATCGTCCCGCCGCGGTTGACGCTCGTGAGCGACGCATAGCCCTCGATCTCGGCGGCTTCCGCCGGGTTCGATAATTGCCAAGCCGTCGTGCCGGGTCGGGCGTTCTCCCTCTGAATCGGGTTGGCGGCATGGGCTTCCATGCCGCCGAGCGCAGACAGCGCAAAGAAAAGACAGATCTGAAGCGACAGCCTATGCCGGATCGATCGTTTCACGCTTTACCTCTAATGAAATGACTGCGCTCAACAGCGGAAGCGCTCTTCTCTGCAACGCTTCGGATTGTAACCGCTACGGATCATGATGCAAACCCTTTTGCGATCGCTACAGAGGAGTACAAACCGCTCCTACAAGAAGACCAGTCTGAGAAGGACAGTATCCGGGCTCGAGAGCGCGCTAACTAGAGCAAGAACTTAACGGTCGGAAGGTGATGATGCCGGAGAACATCCAGGGTGAACCAACTCGCGTGCAATTGAACCTCACGATTGGACAGGCCGGACTGCTGCGTGATGGTCTGTCCACACAGGCGGATAGGATGTCGGACGCCGCAGCAAGCTCTTGGCGCTGCATGAAGACCGCGTCAAGCAACCGTCGTAGATTGAAATAGATCTGCATTCAGTCAATGAGGAGTCTATGAATACAAAAACCTACAAAACCATGACCGAAGCGATTCAGGGATTGAAGGCACGAGGATTTACAAGCAACTTTGAATACCTCAATAATGCGTTTCGAGCGGTGGATGGAGGGAGAACGTTTACGCCGGAAGAATTGACAATCGTGGAACACCATCGCTTTGAGGGCGCCAGCGATCCCGACGATCTTTCCATCGTGTATGGAATCGAAAGCCAAGACGGCACGCGCGGCGTTCTTGTGGACGCCTATGGAACGTATGCCAATCCTGAACTCAGCGCATTTTTGAAGAAGGTGAAGATTCGCGAAGATCTGTAACCGACTGGGCCAGGAACCTAAAGACCGTGGTTGTGCACTTTAAGGTTCCTGACCCGACAGTTGTTCTAAGCTATCGCTGGCTGGATGAGTCGCCGCTTGTGAGATACTTGAGAGTCGTGACCCGGTTGTTATCGTCGATTTCCGCCCGAACACGGTCTCCCTTTTTGAAATTACAGTCCCCGATTTTGAAGCCTGATCCGCGAGCCGTCTCATTGTGCTGCTGTCCCTGAGCCAATTGTTGTTCACTCGCCTTCGGCGCTTGCTCCTTGGCAGACATCCGATCGGTCGTCATTTGCTCGCCGCCTTGTTTCCCTGACGTCGGGGCCGCCGCACAGTCAAGGTTCGTATCCTTATTGACCATCAGCTTGACGCTCGTTTGCGCGCTGTCCGTGGGTCTAATCTCATAGTTTTGTCCGTCGATCTTCAGAATTTCACCTTCGACCCGATAGGGCAATCTGTCGAGTGATTGAGACGATTTAATGTTGGAAACATCCGGCATTTTCTTGGTGCTTTCGGTATCCGAGGCTGACCCCGGAACAGGAACGCCCATTGCCCCGCCTTCTTCGGTTCCAATTTGTTTGTCAAATCGTTCTTGCCCCTGTTTCATTCCCTGTTCGGCCTGCACCCCCACGACACCCACGAAGCTCACCGCTACCGCCATCGTAAAGAAACGTCGCATCTTCATCGAATCACCTCCTTATCATCTGCGCACATGCCATTCTAGGTTCTCTCTAGTCCAGAATACTCGTTCGATCGCACTTCTGCCATAAGGGCAAAAGAAGGCATCGTGTCGTCCGCTCACCCTCGCGGTCGAGAGCCGCTCTCGTACGCATAAACGGAAGTATGCTGCGGCTGGATCGCATGCGAGAAGGTCGATTCGCGCACTCCGCTATGCCGTGTGAATGTTCTAGCTTGTGGCTGGATGGAAGGTCCGGTTCAGTGACGGAGCTGCGGCCGTCATGGGTCCTTGTCTCTGTCGCGCTTCTCGTCTCGCCGCTCTAGGATCGTCCAACAGAGCGCTGCGATCACAGCCATGAGGAGCGAAGGCAACAGGCGCAGGAACCGCAAGAAGTTCATGAGCATCTTCATGATGCTGCCCCTCACCCGCAGTCAGCCATCGAAGGTGGATAGAGATAGAGACAGTATGCCCATCAGCATCCATTGCATGGACCCGTTTTCCGGTCGAAGTAGTGATTGATCAGCACTTCAACGGAATGAAAATGCCGGTCCGGGAGGTTCTTGAAGCGCTTTTTGCAGGCCCGGATGGCTTCTTCGGGGGTTTTGAATTCCTGGATGGTCTTGAGCAGGTGCTCGTAGTATTCGCGGAGTTTCCATTCGACCGTGCGGACAAGCGTCGGATCGCCGGCGAGCGCGAGGGCGGCTTTGGGTTGATCGCCGCCGGACGCCACCAGCGCGCGGAAGCTCATGCCTTTTAATCGTTGGGTCACGGTGCTGCGGTCCCAGCCCAATGCGCGGGCGCTCGCCTGCATGTCGAACTCATGTTGGCGCAGGCAGGCGAGCACGGCCGCATCGCCAGAGGCATCATGGGTGCCGGCCGGATCGGAGGGCTCACGCAGTGAAGCAATATCGGACCGGCCGGGCGGCGTAAGCCGTAGATCGGCTTTCGTAATCAACGGACCCTCGGCGAGAGCCACGGCTTGTTCCAAGCAATGCTGTAATTCGCGGACGTTGCCCATCCACGCATGGGTTTGAAGGGCCGCCACGGCGTCCTGCGATAATCCGATCTTCTTGCGGCCGGCCTGAGCGGCAGCATTTTGAAGACAGCGCTCGGCGACCGCCGGAATGTCGTGCCGGCGTTCGCGGAGCGGCGGCAATCGGAGCACCAGACCTTTCAACCGAAAGTACAGGTCCTCCCGAAACCATCCTTCCACGACGCCCCGTTCCAGATCTTTGTTCGTGGCCGCGACGATGCGCACATCGATCGTCGTCAGCGTGGTGTCGCCGACGCGGTGGAAGGTTTTGTTCTGCAGCACGCGAAGCAGTTTGCCCTGATGCTCCAAGCGCAGGTCGCCGATTTCATCAAGGAAGATCGTGCCGAGATGCGCCTGCTCGAAATAGCCTTTACGATCGATCAGCGCGCCGGTAAAGCTGCCCTTGACGTGGCCGAAGAGCTCGCTCTCGAACAGTTCAGGCGAGATGGCTGCCATGTTGACGGGGATGAACGGCCGCTCGGCCCGCGGACTCAACCGGTGCACCGCGCGGGCGAACAACTCCTTTCCGGTGCCCGGCTCCCCGAGCAGGAGCACCGGAATGGGCGAGCGCGCGCCTTTTTTCACATCGCGAAACACCGCCAGCATCGTGGGATCACGCGAGACAATCCCCATGTCCTCGCATTCCCGGCGCAGCCGCTCCAACTCCGCGTCGCTCAGCTCGCCGGCCTGGTCGCTTGCTGCGCGGAGACCCGCGAGCTCGCGCTCCAGTTCCAGCAGCCGCCGGCGCGTGCTGTCTTCCTGTCCTTGCGCATCCCCCAATTGCGCGCGTAACGCCTCAGCCGAGCGGACCAGCTCCTGCTCTTTGCCGGCGGAGCGCGCAACGGCGGCCCGCGTCACTTCTAAATCCTCTTCCAAACCTTCGACGACGGATTCACGGCAGACCAGCGCATCACGCGCAGCTCCGAGCTCTTGCTGCACGCTCTGCATGTGGGCCTCGAGCGTCCGCACACGATGACTGGTGGTCAGATGCATCCCTAGGGTCGTTCCCCCGGACGCGAGCCCGAGCGCGAACAGGGGGACCCACATCGGAAGCATCAGGCTGCCGGCGGAGAGAGCGGCCACGACGATCGCGATGTAGGTCAGCGTGAGGACAACCACACACGCGACAGCCAATGGGCCGCTAAAAGCTAAGAAGAACCATGCGCCAAGTCCGGCCAGGACCAGAGCGGACAGCATGCCGGCGAACGGAGGCGCCGACTGGATCCAGCTTTCCGTCAGCAGCGTATTGAGAACGTTGGCCTGAATGAAGCCGTCGGAGGCCTCGTCTTCGAGCGGCGTCGGTCGAAGCGCGGCACTGCGTTCTCGCGGGAGCAGGATCACCACCTTCCCGGCGACCCACGCTTCGAGCTTATCCGGCTCTCCCCGTTCGATCGCGCGCCACACGTCCAGAAACGTAACGGCGGCAAACGCCGGCTGGTTCTCCCGGCCGCTATAGTTGATGAGCATGCGTCCCTCGCCGTCTATGGGAATAGCCAGCCGGCGCATGGTGTTATCGGGAAAGCGCGATTCATGGAAGTAGATCGTTTGTCCCTTGACCATGATCTGCTCGGGTGCGACTTTCAAGAATCCCGCAAGCAGCGCCATCCCGAACGCAGGAACGGCTCGATCGTCGATGCGGACGTACAGCGGCACGCGCCGGACCACGCCATCTTTGTCGGGAGGGATCAACGCATGGCCGATGCCCGCCGCTTGCTGCGCCAAAACAGGACGGAGTCCTCCGGTCAATGCGGCGTCGGGAAGACGCTTGAGGATACTCCGAGGCATGACGGGCCAGCTATGATGGGGTTGCGCCGACACAGGTCTCTTGGCCTCTTCCGCCAATCGAACGACCAAGGGATAGACGACCCGCCCCGTCGCCCTCGTAGCCTCGGTCAACATGGCGTCGCCGGCCGCGCCGCCTCGGCCCGGTGTGCTGGGCCCTCCCATGGGGACATCCAACCCGATCACGGTGGCGCCCGCTCTGGCGAGAGCCGTGAGGACTCGTGCAAACAGAGCGTGGTCCCATGCCTCAGCGCCGAAGCGAGCCTCACTGGCGTCATCACGCGTGAGCAGCACGATTGACGGACTCAAAGGAGGCGGCGTTCGGCGCTCCATCCAGATGTCGTACGGGGCCCAATCGAGTGCGTGGAACGTGGAGGGCGCGAGCAGCTTCATTCCCCAGGCAGCCGAGACGGCGAGGAGCGCGATGACGCACGCGAGAGGGAGTTGTGAACGGACGCGCGATACTAGCAAGGATGTGAGCGCATTCAGGGCAATGGGTGTGATGTTGTGTTGCGAGCCGCCTGCGCGCCGGTCGGCTGCATGGCGGTAATTTCTTTCAAGAGCTCCTTCGCCGCTTCTCCCGTGACGTGTTTGAGCAGGCCGGCGGCTTTGCGCACATCCTGCGGCACGCCGAGCCCCCGGGAGTAAACTCGCGCCAGCGCGAGACGAGGGCGGGGGAGGCCCTCATCGGCCAACGTCTTCCAGGACGCCAGGATTCGGACGTCGTAAGGATCAACTTGGCCTGCGATCCCGTGTTCGTACACGACTTCAAGCGCGCTCTGCGCGGACTCGCTCAGCGCAGCGCCCTCGCGGATGAGAACCGGCACGGCCTCTTTCACTCGACCATGCTCCAGCAGGGTGACACCCACGCTGTCTCCGGCGCCGGCGCGCGGCAGATCGGGAAAGTCACGCCAGAGCGCTGCGCGAAACTCCGCGAACGCCGCACGCGTCTCCTCCGTCGACTGCGGGCCCTTCAGCAACGCCGCGCGCCGGAGTTGGGCAAGCGCTTCTCTGGCCTGCGATTCACCTTGGTCCGCGGCGCGGAACCACCACCCAATGGCCGCAGGTAGGTTACGCTCGATGCCGAGGCCGGCTGCATAGGCCGCCCCGAGGAAATACTGCGCGTGCGGGAGGCCCGCCGCGGCCGCGGCCAGAAACTCATAGGCGGCCGGTTCGTCTTGGTTGGCGAGTTTGAGCACCAGTCCCAAATTGTAATGGGCATCGGCGTAGCCCGGCGTCAGAAGCAGCAGTCGGCGATAGGCCTCGATCGCGCCGGCATGATCCCCGAGCCTATACCGAACGATGCCGAGCGCGTAGAGTGCGTGAGGCAGGTCGGGGTGCTGCGCAAGCGCGTGTTCCAGCTCCTCGCGCGCGCCCCCCCATTCGTGCTTGGCCATCAGCGCGGTGGCCAATTTTATGCGGGCATCCGAAAAGTCCGGCGAGCGCCGTACGGCTTCATGGAAGGTTTCAATCGCGCTGTCGAGATCGCCGAGTTGATAAAGCGCCGATCCCAGGTCCAGCCGAGTTTGGACCAAATCAGGCTGACGGCGTAACGCTTCCCGCAATTGCATAATGGCCGTGATGAGGTCGCCTGACGCGGCCGTGGCGACATCTGGGGGTTCCGCCTGCGTGGCGGTCGGTGCCTGCGGATGAAATTGGGGTGATGTGGCCGGTGGAGGATCATCCACATGAGGGGCGGGACGTTCGGTCTGCTCGTACGGGCTCGGACTTGGTTCTTGGATCACGGTCTGGGCGGCAGGTAAAGGATCATCGTCCCCCTGCGCGGGGTAAACCGGAATTCCCGTGAGGCACCCAATGAGAAGGATGAGCCCTGCGGCTCCCGTCGTCTTTCTGCTCATGTGCTCCAGGTTCTTACGATAACACGGATTATATCATTCACCACATCGCGGGAATCGAAATGCGGTCGGGAGGAATCACCCGAATCTGAAGGCGACCGTCGGGTCTCCTATCCGAGCACCACGTCCCCTTCATCCACCCCTTCCTCCATCGTACGGCATCTTTGCTGACACGATTTAGGGCTTTTGGCTGATATCCCCGATTGGAAGCCATGCCAAAGTAGAAGCCATCGTGGTCAATCAATCCAACGCGAGAGGAATGGCTTCTCACAGAAAGGAGCTGATATGCCGATATTTGTGAGTCTCGTCAAGTTTACCGAGCAAGGCATTGCGACGATGAAAGACCAGGGCATCTCGCGTTCCGATACCGTCCAACGCAATGTCGAATCCTTGGGCGGTCGCCTGGTAGACGCCTATTACTGTCTGGGGGAATACGACGTGGTGGCGATTCTGGAATTTCCGGACAACCAAGCGGCGATGAAATCGGCGGTGCTCAACTCATCGATGGGCCATATTCGGATTACCACGATGCCGGCGTTGCCGCGATCCGAGTGGCGGACCCTGTTGAATCAAGTTTGGAAGGGTAAATAATGGCTGCCGATAAATAGCCTGCCGCAACCCCAAAAGGAGCAGAGAGAAATCACATGCTACGGAAAGCCTTGCTCAAGCAGAACACCCCTCCCGTTTCAAGCACAGAGATTTCGATCCCCGACTCCGCCACCGTTCTCGTGACGTCGGAAATGCCGGACCATCCCATTGACTATATTTGTGACGGCCGGTCTGGAC
>DATFCE010000373.1:0-9651 GCA_035253365.1 Nitrospiraceae bacterium | reverse complement strand
CATCCGAGGCACAGTCTCAGATGGATATGAAAGCGGATTCTCTCCCGGAAGGACAAGTGGCCTTCCAGATAGTCCGTGATGGCTTCGGTAAATTCCCTGCAGGCCACCCCTCCCGCAAAATAGTCGTTCACGAACTTTTTGGCCTGTTCATGAGCCATGTTCGGCTTCGCCTTCTTTAAGATGACGCTCGAGCGCCGATCGCACTTTGGACCTGGCTCGGTGTAACAGCACCCGCTGATTCGTTTCACTGATTCCCATGATGTGGCAGACATCCCGTGCATCCAACCCTTCTGTGTCCCGTAGGATGAGGACCTGCCGTTGCGAGGACGGCAACTTTTTGATGACGTCTTGAACGAAGACCCGGCTCTCTTTGGCGAGTAAGAGATTCTCCGGCGTGTGGTCGTCCCAGTACGAAGGCGCAGAGGTCCAATGCCCAATCCAGATGCCGCTGTTCTTAAAGCGACTGGGATCGACAGCAGGCTCGTGCTGATGCTCGGGACTGTCGAATGAGGAAAACGGACGGCTTCGGCCTTCACGCCAGGCGTGAGTCTTGGCCGTGTTGATCAAAATGCGGAAAATCCACGTCTTCAGCGAGGACCGCCCCTTGAACCGGCTCAGTCCTTCAATCACGCCTTTCCACGTCTCCTGCACAACTTCTTCTGCCACCGCCCGGTTCGTCACTATCGCGAGCGCGAGGCGGAGCAGCGGGCGCTGGTAGCGTTCCAACAACGAAGTAAAGGCAGATTCGTCGCCGGTCAGGATGGCTTCAACAAGGCGAAGGTCTTGCGTGGACGCATGGGGGACCGGTCCTTCCGATTCAAGGTCCTGCTCATTGGTTCGAATGTTGTCCGCCACAGCGGAGCTCTCCGAAGATCACGTGATTATGTCCGCCGTCATGGTGTTTTACCAGCAGCAAGGCGCATTATTCCACGTGCACTTCCCGGTAAAATGACGTCCTGTCATTGCCTACGATGCTGGAACCGGCCATGTCGGAGGGCGGAATCAGCTCGGATTGAGGCGGACGAGGATGCCTTCTTCAGGATTGAGCGTGGTGCGCTCGGGGTCGAAGGCCGTCTGACGGCGGCGAGAGTCGGTCGAGAGCAGAAGCGTGCCCCGTGTCTTGACAATGTGCAGGGCGAATTGCTGAACCCGATGCGAGAAATTAATGGCCACGAGCAATCGTTCGCCGGGTAGATCCGAGAGTCCGTCCGGGGCGTAGCGGCCATAAATCAGGCAATCGGCCGGCCCGCCGGCGAATTCGTGATAACGTCCGACAATCAACGCCGGGCAAGTCTTGCGGATGTGAATGAGTCGCCGATAGAGGGACAACAACGAGTCCGTATCTCGGCTCTCTCGCTCCCAATTCACTTCCTGGTAATTGGCAGACACGGGTAACCACGGGGTGGCGATGGTAAAACCCGCGTGCGGAGAGGTATCCCATTGCATCGGAGTCCGGGCCGGGTCGCGGCCGGTGAAAAATGGCCAGTATCGGCGGGTGTAGGGATCGCGAAGTTCGCCGTACCGCAAGCTTCCATCGCGCATCCCGATCTCTTCCCCATAGTACACGAACGGGGTGCCGCGTAATGTCAGCAATAGAAGCGCGGCCGCGCGTGCCCGGCGCGCCGTCGTGTCCGGATCTCCTCTTCGTCCGTACCGTGTGTAATGACGCGATTGATCGTGATTGCTCAAGACCTGTGTAGGCCAGCCATCGGCGGGGACGGCGCGGTTCCACTCGCGGATCACGCGGCCGAATCGGTGCGCGCTCCACGGAGATTTGAGCAGCTTGAAATTAAAGACTAGATGCAATTCATCCGTTCCGGTACCGTAGAATGCGGCCGGCCCGCCCGGCGTATCGGAGGACGCCTCGCCGACCAGCACGGCGTCCGGGTAGGTCTTCACCACGGTCCGAAGCGAGCGCAGCACCTCATGGGTCTCGGGTTGATCGCGGTCATGCACATGGATCTGGCGCAGATATGATCGCAGGGCGAGACGGCTGGGGTTATCCGGCCAGCTCCAATCTTTCCCGATCCAGTTAATCGCATCCAGACGGAATCCGTCCACGCCGCGATCGAGCCAAAAGCGGACGACATCGAACATGGCCTGCCGGACCTCGGGATTCCGCCAGTTCAGATCCGGCTGTTCTTTCAAAAAGGAATGGAGATAATATTGGCCGGTCGCCTCGTCCCACTCCCACGCCGGCCCGCCGAACACCGCGCTCCAATTACTCGGTAACTGTCCATTCGCCCTCGCGTCGGCCCAGAGATACCAGTCCCGTTTCGCCGAGCGGCGTGAAGCACGGGAGTCCAGAAACCACGGATGCTGATCCGACGTGTGATTGAGGACCAGATCCATGAGAATCCGAATGCCCCGCCGGTGCGCCTCCGTCAGCAGACGGTCGAAATCGGCCAGCGTGCCGAATCGCGGATCGATGTTGCAGTAATCGGCCACGTCGTAGCCGAAATCCTTCATCGGAGAGGGATAGACCGGGGACAGCCAGATGGCATCGACACCAAGCGACGTAGGGGTGCCGTCGTTAAGGTGATCCAGCCGGCTGATGATGCCGGGGAGGTCGCCGATGCCGTCGCCGTTGGAGTCTTGAAAACTCCAGGGATAGATTTGGTAGATGACCGCGCGCTGCCACCAGCGGGGATCGTGAGTCATGCGCGCCGTTCGGCGAGATGGATCAGACCCGACTCCGCGTCCTTTTGGGCTTGCGCATAGCGCTCGGGCGTGCCGATGTCCGACCAATAACCGTCCATCGTGAAGCCGCAAATGCGCTCGCCTCGTTCGATTTCGCGGACATAGGCATCGATAATCGACGCTTCATGTCCGGGTGGTAGGCTCCGCAGCAGGCGTGGATGCATGATATGGATGCCGGCAAACATGCGCTTGGCCCGGGCCGACGGAGCATTTACGATCAACCCGCGACCATTGATCCGCAGCACGCGCTGATCCTTATCCAACTCGACGGCGCCCCAGCGATCCGCCTCAGGGTCCTCGCGTACGACCATCGTGGCTAACGCCGTTCGCTCGCGATGGAATGCCAACAGCAAGCTCAGATTGATGTCGACCAACGTATCGCCGTTTAACACGAAAAAGGGCTCGCCATGGAAATAGTCCAGCGCGTGTTTGATGCCGCCACCGGTACCCAGGATGACGGCCTCATGGGAATAGGACAGATGCATCCCGTACTGAGAGCCGTCGCCGAGTTCTTTTTCGATCAAATGGCCGAGATGATGGAGATTCATAACCGCATCCGTGATGCCGTGCCTGCGCAACAGCAGCAGGTTCCACACGATCAGCGGGGTGCCGGCGATCGGAAGCAGTGGTTTCGGAATGGTGTTGGTCAACGGTCGAAGGCGGGCGCCAAAACCGGCCGCAAGAATCATGGCTTTCACGGCAAATGATCCATGTCTGGCCTAGTTAGGCGCCAAGTCGCTTTCCGCGCATAGTTCAACATGTGAGGGCGTCCTTTCACCAGACGGCGATCATAACGAATCTGCCAGCTCAGGTATATACGGTGTCAGATGTTTTTTTAGGTAGGTCAATTCCGAATATTTCGCCAGATTGAGGCGGACGTAACCGAGCACGCGGGGGATGTCGGTCAAAAATTTGGGATTGTGCTTCACGCGGTCGATATAGACGAACCGGCCGGCCGCTTTTAAATTTCGCTGCACGCTCATGAGATCAAACTGCCGTCGAAACGCCTCGCGATCGGAACATTCAATTCCCCGTCCCCTCATTTGATCGAGATAATAGGCGAGTAGGTTGTCGATCAGCGACTCGTCCAGGGCGATATAAGCGTCCCGTAGGAGCGAGGCCAGATCATAGACCGCCGGCCCCATCAGGGCATCCTGAAAGTCGATCACGCCCAGACGCGATCCATCCACCATGAGATTTCGGGAATGATAATCCCGGTGAGTGAAGACCCGTGGTAGCGCCGCCAACGACTCGGCAATCTTCTGAAATTCACTGCGAACCGCCTGCTCGTCGGCCGGGCGCATCGGCTGCCCATTTCGCGCCACGACGCCATATTCAAGAAAATGATCAAATTCCCACATCAACAACGGCACATCGAATCTGCGCCCGAAGGCAATGCAAGCGGGATTCGGCGTCGTGGCTCGGGTGTGGATCTGCACCAGCGTGTCGATCGCTTGTCGATAGCGTGAGGCGATCTCCGTGTTGCTGGCATGGCGGCACGCCTCGGCCAAGGTCAGATCACCGAAATCTTTGAGGTACAGCAATCCCGCCGATTGATCGAAGTAGTGGAGTACCGGCACGGCGATATCGGCCTTGGCCAAGTGATTCAACACGTTGACGAACGGCAGTTCCGCCACCGGCGGCGTGGCCCCGCTGACCGCCTCCTCCGACTGCTTAAACGCTTCCGGCCCGGCCAGTTGCATCAAAATCAATGATCGCGGCGGCCCGCCCTTCAGTTGGAGCCGAAAGTACCGCCGATTGGACGCATCGCCGGGAAGCGGAATCAGCTTGGTCAGGGTAGCCGAAAACGGAAGCCGGGTTCGTAGGGTCTCAGAAATGAGAGTAAGATCAGGAGGCGCAGGCACCACGGGATTCATCAGCGGAAATTATAGCTACCACACTTCAGGTTGTCACCTGCAGAGAAACTGGGTATTCTCGACGCGTTCACTGGGTCCATAATACGGGATCCATATACGCCGTCGGCTTGAACCATTTCGATGAGCGAGGAATTGGCAGTCTTGAAGACCGTTACGGGGCAACTGGCGCATGCCGGTGTGCCGTATATGGTCACAGGATCCATCGCGGCCAACGTCTATGCCGTGCCTCGCATGACGCGAGATATCGATATTGTCGTCGAATTATCAGAGCGGGATGTGGATCGAATCGTCGAGCAGTTCCAAAATGAGTTCTACATCGACTCCGAGATGGTCCAGAGAGCCGTTACAGAGAAAGGCATGTTCAATATGATCCACCACGCCTTCGTGATTAAGGTCGATTTCGTCGTGCGAAAAGACACGGAGTACCGGCGTGAGGAATTTTCCCGGAGGCGATCCGTTTCTGTCGAAGGTCAGAACTTCTTCATTGTCGCGCCTGAAGATCTCATCCTTTCAAAACTCGACTGGGCCAAAGAAAGCCTCTCCGAGACGCAATTAAACGATGTCAGAAATCTGTTGAACTCCGTTGAAGGGCTTGACCGACACTATCTGGCCCATTGGTCGAATCGGTTAGGGTTGGCATCGCTGTACCAACAGGTGACGGGATGAGCGACACGCCTCCGGAGATCGAGCAACGGTATCGTCTGATGTTGCTGCAACGGTCCGGCGAGGAGCGCCTGAAGATGGGCTGCTCGATGCACGCCACTGCCCAAGCGCTCGTCCGAGCCTCCATTCTAAATAAGACTCCATCGATCTCTCCGGCGGAATTGCGAAAAGCCATCTTCCTCCGCTTCTACGCCCAAGACTTCGATCCCGCCACGCGGGAGAAGATACTACAAGTCCTGGCTAATCACGAGCCACCAAAAAGATAATCCTGGCCTAGCATCCAAGGCAGTAGCTGTTTTTGGCGTCAGTATTGGATCCAAATCTGTGGCAAGGTGAATCTTTCGCTGAACGCTTCCAGTTCTACAGTTTCCTCCCGCATTACTGAAGTTGTACCCCCGCCGCATTCCACTCATCACTTCACGTCACCCCTTTGACGCCGGTCCGTCAAGATGACTCTTATGTGAGAAAGTTGTGATTCTAGAGTCACGCTTCGCTTCTTATCGTCCTCACATGCGTCTTCCATTAATTGTTCCTGAAAACCATCAATTACACCGCCGCCAAATCAGCCAAACCAACCGGCTAACACATTGGGCAGTCGATTTGCAGACCCTGCCGAAGCCGAGAAGCATTTCTGAAAACAACGCGCTGCCCTTCAGTTTGCAATGCCACGCATCTTCGACAACATAGATAGACAGTTACTCCCCGCGCTCCAAGAGACTCTACTCGTCTCGAATCGGGCCGACTTCTGCGTCGGGTATTTCAACCTGCGAGGCTGGAGACAACTGGACTCCTACATCGAAAAGTGGTCGGGTAGCGAAGGTGATTGTTGCCGTCTTCTGGTAGGAATGCAGCGACTGCCTCAAGAGGAGCTACGTACCGCACTCAGCCTCACAAAGAATAATGGCGGCATAGACAACCAAACCGCTATTCGCCTCAAAAAGAAATTAGCGGAAGAGTTTCGCGACCAGTTAACCTTTGGTGTCCCCACTAACGAGGACGAAACAGGTCTACGCCGTCTAGCGGTACAGATCAAAGCTAAGAAACTTGTCGTCAAGTTATTTCTCCGACATCCACTGCACGCGAAGCTCTATTTGCTTTTTCGGTCCGATCCCATCACTCCCAGCGTAGGCTATCTCGGCAGCAGTAATTTGACGCTAGCCGGCCTTTCTCAACAAGGCGAATTAAATGTTGATGTGCTTGATCACGATGCCTGTCAGAAGCTTGCACGATGGTTCGAGGATCGCTGGAAAGATCAATGGTGTGTGGATATTTCGGAAGAGCTATTAACCATTATCCAAGAGAGCTGGGCACGCGAAGAACCGATTCCGCCTTATCACTTTACATCAAGATGGCCTATCACCTGTCCCAGGAAGCGCGGGCGGGGCTTTCCGAATTTCGCATCCCGAAAGAGTTCGGCAACAAGCTTTTTGAGTTTCAGAAAGCTGCCGTCAAGATTGCCGCACGGCATTTGAATAAACGAGGAGGCGTACTGATCGGCGATGTGGTCGGTCTCGGTAAAACCCTTATGGCCACCGCCCTGGCTCGCATCTTTGAAGATGACTATGGCCTGGAAACACTCATCATTTGCCCTAAGAATTTGGTCCCGATGTGGGAAGATTACCGGGAGCAGTACCGTCTGCGCGCAAAGGTCCTTTCTATCAGCCAAGTGGCACGCGCACTACCGAATCTCCGTCGGTATCGCCTTCTGCTACTCGACGAAAGTCACAACCTCCGAAACCGAGAAGGCCAACGCTACCGAGCAATCCAGGAATACGCACACGCGAACGAGAGCAAATGCATCCTTCTGTCGGCGACACCCTATAACAAGACCTATCTGGACCTTTCAAACCAGTTACGGCTCTTCATTCCCGAGGACAAGGATCTAGGAATCCGCCCGGAACAGTTGATACGCGAGTTGGGCGACGTGGAATTCATTCGCCGGTACCAATGCCTCGTCCACTCACTCGCGGCGTTTGAGAAGAGCCCATATGCTGACGATTGGCGAGAGCTCATGCGGCTGTACATGGTCCGACAAACACGAAGTTTCATTCTGGAAAACTATGCACAGGCAGACCCGACCAACGGGCGTAAATTCCTTACCTTTGAAGATGGCAGTCGGTCCTATTTCCCCACGCGTGTCCCAAAGACCATCAAGTTTCGGATTGATGATAACAATCCAGCTGACCAGTATGCGTGCCTCTATGCCCCAGACGTTGTCGATACCATCAATCGGCTCAACCTGCCCCGTTATGGGCTTGGGAATTATGTTGCGGCATCACCGCACAAACCGCCGACAAGGCGAGACCAAACTCCTGCAGGACCTCTCACGTGCCGGCAAGCGGCTTATGGGCTTTTGCCGAACGAACCTGTTCAAGCGGTTAGAAAGCAGCGGCCAAGCCTTTCTCCAATCGATAGAACGGCACATCCTGCGCAATTACATTTTCCTTCACGCTATTGAAACTCATCGGCCTCTTCCAATCGGCCCGCAAGACATCAGTTTGCTGGACAGCAGGATTAGCGATACTGATGCAGAGATTCCTCAGCCAAACGATGAGACTAACGGCGGAGGAGAAACGGGATTGCTTGTTGGACTACGGGATGAGAACAGCTTCAAACGACGTGCCGCAGAAATCTACACACAATACGCTACGCAAAGCAAAGGGCGGTTTAAGTGGTTGCGGCCAGATCTGTTTGTAGGCGAGTCGCTCGATCCAACTACACTGGCTTGGCAATTTAGCCCGGTTAGTAATGAGAAACGAACCCAGATCAAAACCGGATGATGAACTTCGCGTGCTGATCGCGACTGATGTGCTAAGCGAAGGTCAGAATCTTCAGGACTGTTCCATTGTCGTCAATTATGACCTTCCGTGGGCGATTATCCGACTCATCCAACGCGCCGGCCGTGTAGATAGGATCGGACAGCAGGCGACCCATATTCTTTGCTATTCGTTCCTCCCTGCCGAAGGTGTGGAGCGGATCATCCGCCTCCGTGCACGCGTACGGCGACGCCTGCAGCGACGCCTGCAGGAGAATGCAGAAGTGGTCGGAGCGGATGAGACGTTCTTCGAAGACGATCGGAATGACAAGATCATTCTCGACCTGTACAACGAAAAATCCGGAATCCTGGACGGCGACGCCGACGATGAGGTCGATCTCGCCTCTCGCGCCTACCAAATTTGGAAAAATGCCATTACTGCGGATCCCACCCTTCAACAGACTATTCCAGCCTTGCCGCCGGTTGCCTATGCAACACGCGGTCATGAGCCGAATGACAAGCAGCCCTACGGAGCGCTCGTCTACCTACGTACTGCAGAAGACAACGATGCTCTGGCATGGGTCGATCAGAACGGCAACAGCGTGACGGAATCGCAGCGAGCGATTCTCGAAGCCGCTGCGTGCCTTCCCGATTTGCCGGGAAATTCTTCAGTGGAGGAAACCGCTTTACACCCACCCATCTGATCTCAATGCAAATCTCCTCTCTATAGGTGCTAGGCCTCTGGATTCTGTGCTTCTATTTCGCTGAACCTTAACTTGTTACTTTGGTGGCAAATCAGTATCCAAGGGAATTGGACTGGAATAGCCGTGTGTCGCTCGGCTTCCTGATACATCCATCTTGGCCTAACTCGGCCTCTGGTTCTCGCCTTGAGTCTCAGTAAACTTCCGAACCGCTTCTAGATAAACTGGAATCTGCTTTACGGCCGTCTGTAAGGCTTCGTGCAACTTCCTCGGATCGATCTCATCGTATTCGTGCACGAGACGGTTTCGTAGGCCGGCGGCAAGGGCAATTTCACGTGCGAATTCGAGCGGCAGCACGTTCAGTTTACCGGTTCGATAAATGATTCGTGGTAATCCCGCGGTGGGGCAAGGCCGAGTTCGGTAATGAGATGGTAATTGACATCGATCATTCGACCGATTACCCGTTCGAGATAGCGCTCCGCCAACACTCCATGAATGGTATCAGCCAAATATTCATCGGAACTCTTTCGGGCGAGGTCGATGAGAGCCGGCAGATCCTGCATGATCAGGGTCAGTTTTCGCACGATCAGCTCTCGGTCTATCATGAGGTGGCAGAAAACCGGGGCAGGGTTCGTTCGACGTATCGACGCTCCATTTCGAGGAACCGTCGATGATCTTGATACCGTTTGAAGGCGTAGATCCGAAGCTCTTGAAGGTCGCGCGTGGACCCATAGACGAGCTTGCATCGTTCCATGATTTTTTTCAAGAACAGCGGGTCGGCGCGATTGATAACGGCCAGGTCGACTTCACGCTCGGGAAAACACTCTTGCAGGCCGTGATGAATCTCAGCTAACTTGTGAAGAGACGGATGTCCATCCTGAAGGAGGACGGCCAGATCAACATCGCTCCGAGGGTGAACGGCGCCGGTTACGGTGGAACCGAATTGAAGAATAAG
>DATFCE010000372.1:0-3691 GCA_035253365.1 Nitrospiraceae bacterium | reverse complement strand
CGCGGAAAAGCGGGCAGCCGACTTTTCTTCTCATCAACAAGGTGGATCTCGTCAATAAAGCCAGACTGCTGCCGTTGATCGATTCGGTTCGTTCGCTGCTGGAATGGACTGAAGTGATCCCCATGTCGGCGAAGACCGGTATTAACATCGAACGGCTGCTGGATCTGACTGTCAAGGCGCTGCCGGAGGGCGAGGCGCAGTATGGGCAGGACGTCATGACGGATCAGTCCATGCGGTCCCTTGCCGCCGAGATCATTCGGGAGAAGGTGCTTCAGAAAACCCGGGACGAGGTGCCGTATTCGGTCGCGGTTGATATTGATCAATTTGTGGAGGAGGGCAATCTTGCCCGGATCTCGGCCTCCGTGCTGGTGGAAAAGGAATCACACAAGGCGATTGTCATCGGCAAGCATGGGGAACGGCTCAAAGCGATCGGAACATATGCGCGTATCGAGATGGAACGGCTATTCGGGATGAAAGTGTTTTTGCAGATCTGGGTCAAAGTTCGAGCCGCGTGGCGCGAAGATGAGCAGATACTAACGACGCTGGGTTATTAAAGAAGGCAAGAGCCGAAGAAACCGGATTGAACGATGCAGCCGCTTGAGCAAAAGCGCCACACCGAACGGGATCTGGGAAAGGATCTCGTCAAAGAGCCCGACAAGGGCCAGACGAAGTTCGACCTGGTATTGGCCTCGTTCCAGCGCCTGCTTCGGCGTGGCGCGATTACCAACATGGGCAAAATGCTCGGGCGCATGCATCCTGCTGATACCGCGAAGGTCATCGAACATTTGTCCTCGCCGAAGGAAAAGCGGACGGTGTTCGAGTTGGTGCGCGGGGAGTCGCAACGCGGTCAAGTGCTGAGTGAATTGGATGCAGAAAACATCGATGAGGTATTGGCCGATATTCCACCGGCGGAGGTCGCGGTGTTGCTCAAAGATCTCGGAACAGATGACGTGGCGTACCTCTTGGGCGTATTGCCGGAAGAGCGGTCGAAAGAAATTTTGACCTTGATGAAAGCCGAGGACTCCACCGAAATCGCCGATCTGTTGAAATATCCCAAGGACACCGCGGGCGGTATCATGACGACGGAATTTTTCTCCATGTCGGAAGATGCCACCGCGCAGGAGGCGATTCGCCGGTTGCAGCACGCCACCGATGCGGAAATGGTCTTTTACATTTATGTGACGGACAAAGAAGACCATCTGGTCGGTGTCTTGTCCCTTCGGCAATTGCTGACCGTGCCGCCGGCAACCCCGCTGAAACACATCATGACCCGCGATGTGATCAGCGTGGCGGTAGACATGGATCAGGAAGAGGTGGCCCGGCAAGTCGCGCGCTATAACTTGCTGGCGGTGCCGGTGGTCGAGAAAGATCAGACGCTGGTCGGGATTATTACCGTTGATGACGTCGTAGACGTCATCCGCGAAGAGGCGACGGAAGATATGTTGAAGATGGCGGGCGCCGCCGAGGACACGCTGCTCAAGTCTTCGAGCGTCGAGGCGGCGAGGCGGCGGTTTCCGTGGCTGTTTACCAACCTGGCCGGCAGCCTGCTGTCCGGGCTCATCCTTTGGTATTTTCGGCTCACGATTCAAGAAGTGGTGGCCATCGTCACCTTTATTCCCGTCATTGCCGCTATGGGTGGGAATGTCGGTCTGCAATCGTCCACGCTGATTATTCGCGGACTGGCGACAGGCGGAATCGAGTTGGCGGACATGTGGAAAGTGTTCTTTCGGGAAGTTCGAATCGGCGTGCTGCTGGGGGTGGCCTGCGGGCTTCTCCTAACTGGAGCCGGGTGGCTTTGGCATGGTCAATGGTTTCTCGGCATGGTCGTGGGGGTCTCGCTCATGGTGGCCTTTCTGGTGTCGACAAGCATGGCCACGATTATGCCGATTCTGCTCAAGCGCCTCGGCGTCGATCCGGCGGTCGCCGCGGGGCCATTCGTCACCACGGCGAACGACATTTCGGGTATTACCATCTATCTGGCATTCTCCACCGCATTTCTGGATTATTTAAAATAGCTTAGCTTCAACTCACCGGCAGCTGTAGAGAAAGAAGACGCGGGTTGGTGGCTAGCGGCTGCCGGAGGGGTTCGACATCATATCGAGGTCGCGCAGGCCCGCGCCGGCTTGCTCGCGATACGCGCGAAATGCTTCGTCTTGATAGGTGACCAACACGCGACGATAGGCTCCACGCGCCTCCTCATACTGCTTGCGCTGCGCGAAGTATCTGCCCAAATTCAACCAGTTCTCAGCCGCCGCTTCGCGGGCGGTTTTCAACAATACCCAGTCACGGTTGACTTGATTGTCGGCATGCGATTGGCGGCTCTGCCGGATTTCCGCGCCGATTGTCGAGACCAACGCCTCCAATCTTTCGTTTTCGAGCACGGCCGCTCTCACGCGATTTGACCGGAGATGGTCGTAAAACCCTTGGATGTGCTCCTTCATCATGTCGGTCCGCTGCTGGTACAGATCATGTGCGCACCCCGCGCACCACACCAGTGCCCACACGATCATCTGTCCTATGAGGCTTCGCATCGGTCCGTCCGCGCTAGTCTAGCAAGAACGAATCGAATTGTGAACGCTACTTCACATGAGACGAACGAGGCACTCCGGCGCGTGGGAGCGATCGGGGGGTAGGAATGGATGGCGAGGTCGGATCCGTCTTTGTGACAGCCGAAGACTTTACCATTTTGACGATCAGAAGAAGCGCAGGAGAAACAAAATTATTCATATCCCTCTCTCGGTCATCATGAGCCTAGAACCTATCTCAAAATGGTTGTGTCGATGAACACAAGTACCTACAATGCGCGCGCATGCTTCGTTTGCGTGATGACCAATGGGAACGGATTCGGGAGCATTTTCCCGAAGAGCATATCCCCGACAGTCGCCCCGGACGCAAGCCCGTGCCGGCGCGCGCGATCTTGGAGGCCGTGCTGTGGATTCTGAACACCGGGGCACAGTGGCACATGCTGCCCCAGTGCTATCCCAACTACAAGACGGTGCACCGACGGTTTCAGCAGTGGTGCGAACGCGAGGTGCTGCGCGAGATTCTCACCCAGCTGGCGAATACGTTGCGCGAGGAAGGCGAGATCGACGAGCGCGAGAGCTTCATTGATGCCACGTTTGCCTCGGCGAAGGGCGGAGGCGACGACATTGGGAAAACCCGTCGTGGCAAAGGCGTGAAGATCCTCGCCATTGTGGATCGCCATGGACTGCCACTCTCCGTGAGCACGCACGCGGCCAATCATCATGAGGTCACGCTGGTGCAACTCAGTTTCGACTTCTACATGTTGGAGGCCAAGCCGGAACATCTCATTGGCGATCGTGCTTATGACAGCGACGGCCTCGATGACGACCTCAAGCAGGACGGCGTGGATATGATCGCGCCACACCGGTCCACCCGGAAACTGAAGACGCAAGATGGCCGCCGGTTGAGGCGGTACCAACGCCGCTGGCTGGTCGAGCGGTTCTTTGCCTGGCTCCAATGGAAGCGTCGCTTGCTGGTCCGCTGGGAATACTACGCGGCCAACTTCCTGGGTTTTGTACAACTCGCATCCATCACCATGCTGCTCAAGCGATTTTGAGATAGGTTCTAGTATCGAACCGACGTACTCGCTCTCAGTGAATAGGAAATTTTCGTTTCCAGAAAATCCGATGATCGGACAGAACGAAGGTGAGGTCGGACGGTCTCAAGA
>DATFCE010000371.1:0-10084 GCA_035253365.1 Nitrospiraceae bacterium | reverse complement strand
CCACCCCAGGCGCACCAAGATGCGCCCCTTCCCGAGCGAGGCCGCAGGGAATTCGGGCGCCGAGGCGTACAGGGGAGTACGTTGAGGCGCCCGAATGACCGAGAACGAAGCTCGGGAACGGCACGTCTCGGCGTGACGGGGACTGGGTGGGTGAGAATGATACCGGTTTCAGCATTCTCCGTAAGTTAGGCGATGGGGACTTCTACATCCGCCGCCTTCGCAACACTCGCGCGTGGACGAGTCCCGCTCGAAACGGATGGCGGTGGTGTATACAGCCCGCCCGACACGATTAATTTCATGGCTTCTTCGACGCTGATTTCCAATGGGATCACTTCTTTTTCGGGGACGAGGAGGAAATAGCCGGACGTCGGGTTCGGTGATGTGGGCACATAGACGTTCAGCAACGGATCAGTCGTGATTTCCTGGACCTCACCTTGAGTGACGCCGGTGACAAAAGCGAAGCAATAATGCCCGTTTTTTGGGAATTGGATAAGGACGACGCGGTTATATCGTTCTTTCTCCTTGAAGGATAAGATATCCGTCATTGACTTCAGTGTCGAGTAAATGCCCCGGACGATCGGAACCCTATGCAACAGCTCTTCCCAGAGCTTGACGATCTGCCCCCCGATGAAGTTGGCCGCCAACAGACCTGTCGTAAACACCAGAATCACGAGAGTCACAATGCCGAGGCCGGGGACGTAGTATCCGGGGGGGACCACTTGTGACAGCATATTGCCGAGGATGCTGTCCACTGTCAGAAACAGGGTTTTGAGAATGAGGACGGTGCCCCAGATCGGTGTGATAACCAGCAACCCTGTGAGAAAATACCGCTTCAGGGAGGCTCGGAGAGATTTGACCGGATTGTTCATGGAGGTTTCAGAGTGTTTCAATAATACAAGCTTTACCCTGATGCCGCAAGCCATTTGTTGCCATTTTCAATGACTTGGAATAGGATGCGGCCGAATCGCGACACTATTCTCGTCCAGACCTATGCCCAACACACGACTGCGCCACAGGCGACATCGAGGCGTCTTCATTTCGTTCGAAGGGATTGAAGGCAGTGGAAAAACGACTCAACTGGCCCGGCTTGCCAAGCTTTTGCGCGAAGAGGGATGCCGGGTGGTGGAGACCCGAGAGCCGGGCGGCACTCCCATCGCGGAACGCATTCGCGAAATATTGTTGGGCGCCTCATCGGAATCCGATCATCGGGTCACTTCTTCAGCCGCCGAGCCGTTGACCCCCGCATGCGAAGCGACCCTAGTGTTTGCCGCGCGAAGTCAGCACATGGCGATGGTGATCGCTCCCGCGTTGACTGAAGGCGCGGTCGTGCTGTGCGATCGGTTTGCAGACTCCACGTTGGCGTATCAGGGCTATGCGCGCGGGTTGGCTCTCCGGGATCTCCGCGGGATGAACCGGCTGGCGACGCGGGGGGTCATGCCTGATCTGACCTTGTTGTTTGATCTGCCCGTCAATGAAGGATTGAGAAGACGCCGGCGGCTGGGCACCGAACAAAATCGATTGGACCGGGAATCCATCCGGTTTCACAACCGCGTGCGTCGAGGGTTCCTCGACCTGCAAGCGCGTGATCCTAGGCGCATCCGATTGATCGACGCGAGCGGGAACCCGGACGACATTGCCGATAGGGTGGCGGCGATCGTTCGAAAATATGTCAGCAGACGCTCGATTTGAAATTATGCCGTTTGCGGATGTCATAGGCCATGAAAGTCCCAAAGCGTTGCTGAAGGCCTCGATTCGCCATGACCGGGTCGCCCACGCCTATTTGTTCCATGGCGAGGACCATATCGGCAAGCGGCTCACGGCCATGCGATTCGCGCAGGCGCTCAATTGCGAGATGGATCTGGGCGGAAACGGTCCGGATGCCTGTGGCGTCTGCCGTTCGTGCCGTCAGATCGACGCACAGACCCATCCGGACTTCATGCTCATTGAACCCGACCGTGAACAGGCCAATCCTCAGATCAAGATCGAACAAATCCGTGAGATCGAACAACAGATTATTTATCGGCCGTTGATCGGTCGATTCAAAATTTTTCTTTTCGACGAGGCGGATCGCATGACCCTTGGCGCGGCCAATGCCCTGCTCAAAACGCTGGAAGAGCCGCCGGCCCACAGCGTATTCGCGCTGATATCCGCCAATCCTCCCGCCTTGCCTGCGACGATTCGGTCGCGGTGCCAATGCGTTCGGTTTACGGCGCCCGCGCACACGCAGGTGGAAGCCGCGCTAATTCTTCGGCGGGATATGCCTCCGGCGGACGCGCGTCTTTTGACGATGATGACCCAGGCCCGCATCGGCGAGGCACTCACCGGCGATATCAAAGCAATCCGCGCCACTCAGACCGAGTTCCGAACTTTGCTTTCTCCGTCATCGCTTCAGTCCGTCACCACCTTGATGGCCACAGCCGACACACTTCACAAAGCAGGCCGTATCTCGGAGGCGTTGGAATGGACCATGCTGTGGCTGCGGGATGTGCTGCTCCTGCGTGTCGGCGCGGATGCGGCTCTCATGCTGAACCACGAGCATCAGGCAGAGCTGAGAACCATCGCGCAGGACGTTCGGATCGACACGGTGGTGGACCTCATGGCCGAGATCCACGCGATCGATCGCGCCTCCAACCGAAACATCAACCTTCAGATCGCCCTGGAAAATATTCTCTTGCGCCTGCGTGACCTCGTCATCGCGCCGGATTCGACTACCATATCCCCTCGCTGATCGACGTTTGGGCCATCGGGCTAGCTTTGGCACGAAGCGGGCTGTTATCTTGTCGGCATATGAGCAAGACCTTTTACATCACCACGCCGATCTATTATGTCAACGATGTTCCGCATATCGGGCATGCCTACACCACGGTCGCGGCGGATGTGCTGGCGCGTATCCGACGGTTGACCGGCCATGAGGTCTTCTTCTTGACCGGTTTGGATGAGCACGGCCAGAAAGTCCAGCAGGCCGCACAGAAAGCCGGGATCGATCCTCAGGCGTATTGTGACCGGCTGGCACCGCAATTCCAGACTCTGTGGAAGCGCCTCAACATCTCGAACGATGACTTCGTTCGGACAACCGAGCCGCGCCATACGACCGTCGTTCAGAAAATCCTGCAGGACCTATACGAGAAAGGCGAGATCTATCAAGCGGCGTATACCGGGTGGTACTGCACGTTCGACGAACGGTTCTGGACCGAAAAAGATGTCGTCGATGGTGTGTGCCCCGACTGCAAGCGCCCCGTCGAGCAGCTCAGCGAAAAAAATTATTTCTTCCGGATGGGACAGTACCAGGAGTGGCTGAAGTCTTACATTGCCGAGCATCCCGATTTCATCAAACCGCGTTCTCGCCGAAACGAGGTGCTTGGCTTTCTCCAGCAGCCGCTGGGAGACTTGTCGATCTCCCGGCCCAAGTCCAGACTTACTTGGGGCGTCGAGCTGCCGTTTGATAAAGATTATGTCACCTACGTGTGGTTCGACGCGCTCGTGAATTATATTTCGATTCCAGGATACTCGACCGACCCGCGCCGATTCAGTCACTTTTGGCCGGCGGACTATCATCTGATCGGCAAAGACATTCTCACCACCCATTCCGTCTATTGGAGCACCATGCTGAAGGCGATGGGACTGGAATTGCCCCGCACCATCTTTGCGCATGGTTGGTGGACGGTGAACGGCGAAAAAATGTCAAAGAGCCGCGGGAATGTCGTGGACCCAAATGTGATGGCGGAGCGGTTCGGCGTCGACGCGTTCCGGTATTTTCTCTTGCGCGAAGTGCCGTTCGGTCATGACGGCGATTTTTCCATCGACGCGCTGATCGGCCGGATCAATAGTGACCTGGCGAATGGATTGGGCAATCTGCTCAATCGCACCCTGGTGCTCATTGAACGGTTCTCAAAGGGGATCATTCCAGAACCATCGTCCTCCGGGGACACGGATTTGGAACGCCAACTGCGGCAGCTCGTCGAGCCACTTCCGGCTAAGGTCGTAGAAACCTGCGTGACGGATGTGGAGTTCAATCGCGCATTGGAATTGGTGTGGGAAGTGGTGCAGGCCGGCAATCAGTACGTCGATAAAAGCACGCCCTGGACATTGGCCAAGAAACCGGAGGACAGGCTGCGGCTTGAGACTGTTCTCTATCACGCGGCCGAAACGCTTCGTTTTTTGTGTCTGGTGCTCTATCCCTTTATGCCGCAAACCGCCGAAGAAATGAAGCGCCAACTCGGCCTCATGCTGAATTTTGCGAAGCCGTTGCTGTCGTCCGATATTTCGTGGGGAGGGTTATTGCCCGGAACCGAGATCGCCAAAGCACTTCCTTTGTTTCCCAGAATCGACGTCACAAAAACACAAGGAGAAATGCGCGTGAACGAACAGACGGCCACTGATTCTCAGCCGGCACCTCAGTCTTCATCCGGTATGACACTATCAAGCGGCTCTTCACCGGCCGGCGAGGTTCCACAGATCACCATCGAGGACTTTCAGAAAATCCAGCTCAAAGTGGCGACTGTGCTCGCCGCCGAGCGCGTGCCCAAGTCCGAAAAATTGCTCAAGCTCCGCGTTGATCTCGGCACCGAGCAGCGCCAGATTGTCGCCGGCATCGGGAAGAAATACGAGCCGGAGCCGTTGATCGGCAAAAAGATCGTGATTGTCGCCAACCTCAAGCCGGCAAAGCTCATGGGTATCGAATCGCAAGGCATGGTGTTGGCGGCCGGCGATACGGAGGTGCGGGGATTGGTGACACTGATGGACGATGCCGAGCCGGGGACAAAGGTGAAGTAAGATAAGAAAGGTCATTGTTCTGTTTAAGGAGAAGAGGTGTTGATCCGACGGCGAGTCCTTCGAATAGTCTTGGTTGGAATGCTTTGGGGTGGCGTGATTGGTCTCGCCCACACGGCTGATACGCCCAACCTGGTGTCGCAGCCCGGCGCGCCGATCGATACGGACGTGATGGTGCGCGTCGTGGGTCATGGGGCGATGGTATTGGGCGACGACGTCGGCGGCGCTCGCATCACGATCACGGATATCGCGACCGGCCGTTTGCTGGCCTCCGGCCTTCAACAAGGGGAGGCCGGCGATCAGAATCAAATCATGCGCACACCGCGCTTGATGGAAGAACCGCATTACTCCACGCGTCCGTCAGGCTCTTTCCACGCCACGCTTCCGCTCACGCAGCCGACGCTCGTGGAAATTGCCGCCCAAGGCCCGCTGAACTATCCGTCGGCCATGCAACGGGCCAGCACCACCGTGCTGTTGATCCCCGGCCGCGATCTCACCAATGACGGGATCGTGCTGCATCTGTACGGTTTTATCGTGCAGATCGAGAACCCGCCGCCCGGCCGACCGCTCATGGCCAAGGATGATGTCAAGTTGGCGGCCTCCGTCCGAACACTGTCGGGATCGCTGATTCGGCCGCACGGCGACTGGGATTCCCGAAAGGTCGCCATTCACGGCGAAGTGCTCATCGGCGATCACGTAATCGAACGCCTCCAGATGTTTTACTCGGGCCAGAAGAGTCTTTTCGAGGCGCCATTTTTTGTGCCGTTGCCCGCGGATGCGCCAAATGGCGTGACCCTTCGCGTCGTCGCGGCAGACGGCGGCGGGGCGAATTTCGGCGTGGGGCAGGCGCAATATCCCGTGCTGCCCGAGCAGATCAAACGAAGCAAAAAGGAGCGTTAATCGTTCCCACGTAAAACGTTATTCGACCCGCCAACATATCAACGAATTACCGGGCAGGAATTAACGTTAATGGGGATACGTAACGACAGTCTATGGACCCCAAACAAAGACAATTTTCGATTTGGTACGTCTTCATCGCCCTCTGGGCGATCATGCTGTTCCAGATCTTCGTGACGCCCTACTTCAATCCGACTGAGATTCCCTACAGTGAGTTCAAAGCTGCGGTGGCGGCCGGCAAGGTCGAAGAAGTTTCGATTTCTTCGTCCGTCATACATGGCCGCCTGAAGGCAGACGCCGAACAAACGAAATCCGAAGGCAAGGAAACCGAGACTAAAGAGAAGACGGCCGCCACCAGAGACGGGCAGGTTTTTAATACCGTCCGGGTCGAAGATCCGGATCTGGTCTCTGACCTGGAAAAGCATCAGGTCAAAGTGACCGGTGTCATCGAGAGCACCTTCTTTCGCGATCTGCTTTCCTGGATCGTGCCGATCGCGCTGTTTTTCGGGGTGTGGTTGTTTCTCCTGCGCCGCATGCAAGGCCAAGGTGGCTTTATGACCGTGGGGCGGAGCAAGGCTAAGATCTACATGGAGAAAGAGGTCAAAGTGAGCTTCGCGGATGTCGCCGGGGTCGAAGAAGCCAAGGACGAGCTGCGCGAGGTCATCGAATTTTTGAAGACGCCGGAAAAGTTCCGCAAGCTGGGCGGCAGGATCCCCAAGGGCATCCTGCTGGTCGGCCCTCCGGGGACCGGAAAAACCTTGCTTGCCAAAGCGGTCGCGGGCGAAGCCGGCGTTCCCTTCTTCTCGATCAGCGGTTCGGAGTTCGTGGAAATGTTCGTGGGGGTCGGCGCCGCGCGCGTGCGCGATCTGTTCGTGCAGGCGAAAGACAAGGCCCCCTGCATCATCTTTATCGATGAGCTGGATGCATTAGGCAAGGCCCGTGGCATGGGCCCGATCGGCCATGAGGAACGGGAACAGACTCTGAACCAATTGCTGGTAGAAATGGACGGCTTCGATTCGCGGGTGGGTGTCATTTTGATGGCCGCGACCAACCGGCCGGAAATCCTGGACCCCGCTCTGTTGCGCGCAGGACGATTCGATCGCCATGTTTTGGTAGACCGGCCGGATAAGCTGGGACGACTGGCCATCCTCAAAGTTCACGCGCGAGGCGTGACGTTGGGACCGGACGCCAATTTGGAGGTCATCGCCGCGATGACACCGGGGTTCGTCGGCGCGGATCTCGCCAATCTGATTAACGAAGCGGCCCTGCTTGCCGTCAGGCGCGGGAAAGATAAGGTCGGTATGCCGGAGCTACAGGAAGCGGTGGAACGCGTGGTCGCCGGCTTGGAGAAGAAAAATCGGGTCCTCAATCCCATGGAAAAAGAACGGGTCGCGTATCACGAAGTCGGCCATGCCTTGGTCGCGCTCTCGATTCCGGGGTCGGACGCCGTCCACAAGATTTCCATCATTCCGCGCGGAATCGCCGCGCTGGGGTACACGATGCAGCTTCCCACCGAAGATCGCTTCTTGATGACCAAAAGCGAGCTCAACAATAAAATCGCCGTTCTTCTCGGCGGCAGGGTGGCCGAGGAAACCATTTATCAGGAGATCTCCACCGGCGCGCAAGATGATCTCTTGAAGGCAACGGATATCGCCAAAAACATGGTGAAGGCCTACGGCATGAGCGACAAGCTGGGGCAGGTCAGCTTCGAGCGAGACCGCCGCCCGATGTTTCTCCAAGCCCCGCAAGCGGAGACGGTCGCCGATTACAGCGAAGAGACCTCGCGCGAGATCGACTGCGAAATCCGGCGAATTATCGATGAGCAGTATGAGCGAGTGACTTCCCTGCTCCGCTCGCAGCGGCATCACCTGCGCGAGGCGGCCACCGTCTTACTCGGCAAAGAGACCATCTCCGGCGAAGAGCTCAAAGCCATCGTGGCCCGATCCACCGATCGCAGCAGCGTCACCGCGGGGAACGTTCCGTGACGCGCTGCGTGTTGTTCGACTTCGACGGAACGCTCATCGACACGTGGCGCTTGTACCTGGAGGCGTTTCGCCGCTCGCTGGCGCCGCATTTCAACCGCCTGCTCTCCGATGCCGAGATCCTCGAGTATCAGCCCAGCGCCGAGCGGCGCATGCTTCAACGGCTTCTTGAAGAAGCTGACTTTCCAGGCTATTTTGAATCGTTTCTCTCGCACTATCGCGCCTTGCATGCCTCGCACAACGACGGGCTGTATCCCGGCGTACATGAAATGCTGAAGGATCTACGGGCTCAAGGGTATGGATTGGGCGTCATCACGGGAAAAAGCCGGGCCGCGTGGGACCTGACATTTGCCGCCTCCGGCCTCGAGCCATTCGATGTCGTCATTACGGACGATGACGTCACGGATCCGAAGCCGCACCCTGAGGGCTTGTTGGCCGCCTTGCAGACC
Organism: Nitrospiraceae bacterium; assembly: GCA_035253365.1. Lineage (GTDB taxonomy): Bacteria > Nitrospirota > Nitrospiria > Nitrospirales > Nitrospiraceae > DATFCE01. The sequence continues at coordinate 1,986 of DATFCE010000371.1, read as the reverse complement.
TTCCCCTTCGATCCGCTCGACGGTGTGTACGTAGGAGACTCGCTGCTGGATTGCCAAGCGGCCAAGGCCGCCGGCATCCCGTTCATGGCCGCGCTCTGGTCAAAAACGGGGCAGGAGCTGAACACGTTCAAACTTGCCGTTACACAACTTGGAGCAAAGGAATTTTTGCCCCATCCTTCCATGCTCGCCATCCGATTACAGGCCGAGCCTCGTTATGACCTGGCCCAACGCGGCACGGCGTATGAGTGACGCGTGCACATTCTGCCGAATTACCCGTGGCGATCTCGACGCGCATGTCGTCTTTGACAGCGACGTCTCCTTGGCGTTTTTAGATCATCGCCCGCTTTTCCACGGCCATTGTCTGCTGGTTCCCAAGGACCATGTCGAAACTTTGGTCGATCTCCCGCCGGCGCTCGTGGCGCCCTTCTTTACGCATGCGCAGCTTTTGGCGCGGGCCGTGGAAGAAGGGTTGCAGGCGGACGGATCCTTTATCGCGATCAACAACCGCGTCAGCCAAAGCGTGCCGCATCTGCATGTGCATATCGTGCCCCGGCGGAAGAATGACGGCATGAAAGGCTTCTTCTGGCCACGCCATCCGTACAAAGATGAAGTGGACATGGCCGCCGTTCAGCAGACGCTGCAGAAGACGATCGACCAGTTGCTGCACGGGGAAGGCCGCTCACGGTTTCTCGTCGTGGAACCGAAGTAAGAGGGAGACGGATGGAAAAAGACTGTACCGCTCTGACACGCCTGGCCCGATTGCTCTCGATCGTTGCAATCGAATTCGTACTACTCATCCCCGACCACATCGCGTTCGGTCAGCATGGCCCGACCCAGCATCGCCGTCCCGCCGATGTTCGAGAATATCTCGACAACCTGAATCGGCCCGATCGTGATCGGTACCAGAAGCCGTCCGAGGTCATGAGCGCTCTCCGCGTAAAACCCGGCATGGCGGTGGCGGATATCGGGGCCGGCTCAGGCTACTTCACCCGCCGATTTGCCGAGGCCGTGACCAACACAGGAAAGGTCTATGCCGTCGATGTCGAGCCGGAGATGCTGGCTTACATCAAAAAGAGTCTCGATCAGGCGCGGTTTCCCCACACGGTCGACTTCATCCTGGCCCAACCGGATGACCCCAAACTGCTCCCCGATTCCGTCGATCTCATTTTTATGTGTAACGTGTACCATCACGTGGAAAAACGTTCCGCCTACTTCACCAATCTGCGAGCCACGCTCCGGCCCGAGGGCCGGGTGGCAATCATCGACTTCTATCATGATGAACGCTCGGGCGATGTGGGGTTTCCCCGCCATCACCTGGTCCCGCGCGAAACGGTCATCGACGAGATGGCCAAAGCGGGCTATGCCCTCACACGGGAGCATACGTTCCTGAATCGCCAATATTTTCTCGAATTTGCTCCCCCGCCATAACCACCAGCAGCCCGTGCGGGGCGAATTGCGCTCGGCCGGTAACCATGAGACACTAACCGCATGTCGCTGTCTCTTCCCGTCTACGATCATCTCCGGCATCGTCTTCATCTCGCGCTGGCCTTGAATGCCGTGATCATTCTCGCCGAGTTTGCCGGGGGCGTGCTGATCAACAGCATGGGGGTGATGAGCGACGCCGGCCACAACTTGATCGATCAGGGTTCGCTGTTCCTGGCCTTGTATGCGCACATTCTGGCGGGACGTCCGGCCACGGAAGCCCGCACGTTCGGCTATCACCGCGCCGGAATCATCGCCGCGTTCATCAATTCCTTCGTCCTGCTGCTCACCGCTGTGGGAATCGCTGTGCTAGCCACGCTACGCGTCTTAACTCCGGTGCCTGTCGCGGGAGGCTGGGTCATCGCCATCGCAGTCGTCAGTTTCCTCGCCAATCTCGGCATCGCCCAATTGCTTCGGCATGGGGCTGAGGACGATCTCAATATCCGGAGCGCGTTTTGGCACATGCTCGCCGACGCCTGGGTTTCCTTGGGCGTCGCGGCGAGC
>DATFCE010000370.1:0-4056 GCA_035253365.1 Nitrospiraceae bacterium | reverse complement strand
ACGGCGAGGATTCTGTACGCCTGGATCTTTACGCTTCCCGGGGCAGCCATATTAGGTGCGGTTCTGTACATGGGCATCTCCCGGCTCTTCTAACGCTGCCACGAGCACGTCCCCGCACTATCTCGCAGCCGGAATTCTCATCACAAAACGGCTGCCCGCCGGCTGATTGCTCTCCACCCAGATCTGTCCCGCATGGGCTTCGATGATGTGTTTGACGATGGCGAGTCCCAAGCCGGTTCCTCCCAGCTCACGCGAGCGGGCCTTATCTACGCGGTAGAATCGCTCGAAGACGCGAGGACGGTCCGCTTCGGGGATGCCGATGCCGTTGTCGGCGACGCTCAGCTCGACCTGATCGTGAGAACCGTTCTGAGCTGCATCCACGCGGCGGCCGATGATGTGAATCGATCCCCGTTCCGGCGTGTACTTGACGGCGTTATCCAAGAGATTCGTCAAAACCTGGACCAGCCGTTCCTCATCACCCGCGACCGGCGGAAGGTCAGGGGGGATCGCTACCGTTACGCGGTGGCCTTTCTTTTCCGCCAGGGGCTTGATCAACGCGAGCGTCCGCTCGATGACGGTTGCTAAATTGACCGGTTCTCGTTTAAACAGGGCTTGACCGGATTCGATCTGGGAAAGCTGGAGCAGATCTTCCAGAATTAAATTCAGCCGATCGCTTTGCTTGAGAATAATTTCCAAGAAGCGGCTGGCTTCTTCGGGGTCGTTTTTGGCTCCATCGACCAGCGCTTCGACATAGCCTTTGATGGACGTGAGCGGCGTGCGAAGCTCATGTGACACGTTCGCAACAAAGTCCTTGCGCACCTTTTCCAAATGCCGAAGCGTGGTCATGTCGTGCAGCACGAGCACGGCGCAGGCTTCATTTTCGCGCTGCGAACCGGCGACCGACGCTTCCACGCGAAGAATGCGGCCGCTTGGATGGATCGTGACCTCTCCACTTTGATTCCGTCTGCTCTCCAAAACCTGCTTCGTTAATTCGTTGAAGTCGGGATGGCGGATGACTTCCCAATAGAATCGGCCCCGAGCCTCCGTGGCTCGAATCAGCAGCATGCGCTCGAGCGCCGGATTGACCTGCAAGATTTTGCCCCGGCAATCCAGCACCATGACCCCTTCCACCATGGAGGTCAGCACCGCCAGCAACTGCGCGCGATCCTCCGAGACCTCACGGATCGTGGACTCGAGCTGTTCCGCCATTTGATTGAGCGTGGCCCCGAGCACCCCGACCTCGTCGCGCGACACGGTGGCGATGCGTTGACCCAACGACCCCGCGGCAAGTTGCCGCGCGACGTCCGCCATGTCGGACAGCGGGCGGGTCAGTCCGCGCGTCAGCAACACGCTCAACGTGGCGGCCACGCCCAGCGCCACGCCGAAGGCGATCGCGAGAATGCCTTGCAAATCGTGAAGCTTGGTTTCGACGGCAGTCATCGGGATGGCTAAGCGAACGACCGCGCGCACCGATGGATGCGAATCAGAGGGCCCGGCTCCCGTGATGGGAAGCGCCAAGTAGAACATGCGCGTGCCGATGGTGTGGCTGAGCCGGATATCCGTTCCGGGTTCACCTAAGAGCGCTTGAGCCACTTCCGGCCGCGTGCGATGGTTGTCGAGGCGTGTAAGGTCTTCATCAGACGTCTCGCTGTCGCTGAGTACGGTTCCATCCGGCGCGATGACGGTGACTCTGGCGCGGGCGTGACGGCTCAGGTTTCGCGTCGTGGCCTGGAGCTGAGCGGAGGTCTCAGAGATGCGAGAGGATTGGGAGAGAAGGGGCTGTAAGGAGAAAGTTGCCAGTGCGGCTCGCGCGGTGAGGGTCTCCCTCAAGCCGGTGAGTTCCAGGCGCTCGATGGATCGGAGCGCAACCCACCCGGCGACCGCCAGTCCGAGGGACACCGCCAAGAGAGTGCTCAGGGTGATTTTCCAGCGAATCGGCATGGCGGTGTGATCAGTTCAACCTGACTCGTGAATCGAAATTCTCCCTAGTCTGGAACTCTCTTTCGTTTTACGAATCAAAAATAACGATGAACGGCGTTGGCTATTCTGGATCTTTCAACTTATAGCCGAGCGATTTGATCGAGACGATGGCATCGTTCAGCGGCGGGATCTTTTGTTTCAATCGACGGACGTGGACATCGACCGTGCGGGTCGTTCCGAAATAATCATAGCCCCAGACCGAGTTCAACAGCACATCGCGGGTCAACACCCGGCCGGGGTTGCGCAACAGGTGTTCAAGCAGGCCGAATTCTTTGGCCGTAAGCGGGACCTCGCTGTCGCCGGCCATAACTTCATGGCGGCTGAGATCCATGACGACCGACCCGTAGGTGAGACGGGTCGGGCCCTCTTGCGTGCGCTCCAACCGCCGGAACAGCGCTTTCACCCGCGCGACCAGCGCCTTTGGACTGAACGGCTTGGTGACGTAGTCATCCGCGCCCAATTCCAGGCCGACTATGGTGTCGGCCTCTTCGGCTTTCGCGGTGAGCATAATGATGGGGGTCATCGCGATATTCGGCGTTGCCCGGATGCGCTTACAGACTTCGAGCCCATCCATTTCGGCCAGCATGAGATCCAACACCACCAGGTCGGGATGCTCGGCTTTGACCAACGTAAGACCGTCGAGCCCGGTCATCGCCGTGCTGACCCGATAGCCGTCCTTTTCAAGATAAAGTTTGACCAGATTGAGAATGTCCTTCTCATCCTCAACAATCAAAATCTTCTTGCCGGAAGCGGCGGCCATCGGAGACAGCGTAAAGAGAAGGAAGGGAGGGTGTCAAGCGAGGTTAAGAACAGACAGGCCGGACTGGGTTCCGTGCTCGCGCACCGCGCACGATCAGAATGTGCTCGGTGAACGCGGCAATAGAACCCAGTTCCGGCCTGTCTGTGATAATCAATATTCGCGTTGACACTGGAAGGGACACGAGGGGGAATTGAAGGAAAGACTGCTCGTGCAGCGCGCACGATCGGAATGTGCTCGCTGGATACGCGCAGGGAAAACAAACAAAAGATTAGATCAGAGCGCGGTGCGCCCGTTTTTCGCCCGTCTCCGAGTTGCGCATGACGTTAAAGGCCCCAAGTGATGCTCTGCATAGGCATCGAGCAGCCGACGGATCATTCGTTGGTACTGAGTGTGATGTTTCCTCGCTTCGCCCTTGAAGAAATCGACGCTTCTCTTGCTCACGCGATGGTGACTTTGACTCCTTCATCCCCGAAAGACAAGGTCCTCCGGGCGAGGGAGAAAGTCAGGAACGATCTTGAGATCTCCGAATGGTTCGTCCGTGTACCTGATTTTGTTTCTCATACAGTTGCCTGCCTTTCCGCCAATAACCGGCGCCGAAAATCCGAATGACGTCATTGCGAAACGTAAACCGGACGGTCAGACCCCTCCTATCGACTCAGCCGAAGCGGTAATGCCGATTCTCGCTGGGAGCTATGGTATAGGTCTTGTGATTGCGCGGCGCGGATCGGCCAAAGGATTGCTCTCCCTAAGCTCAGCCGACGCTTCACTCAGTCGGCTGGAGCGCAAAATTTCGTTACACTGCGATGAGCTTGGCGACCCGAAGTTGTTTGCGACGCCGTTCGGCGTGCCACAGATCATACTGCGTTTGCTGGTTGAGCCAACTCTCAGCCGAGGTTCCAAAGGCAATAGAAAGGCGGACGGCCATCTCAGGACTGACACTCGCACGACCATTCAGAATGGCGGAGAGAGTCTTTCGGCTCACGCCCAAAGCTTCTGCCGCCTGCGTGACGGTTACACCGAGTGGCTCCAAGCAAAGGACCTTGATGATTTCCCCAGGGTGAGGTGGATTGTGCATGCGCATTGCGGCGACCTCTCAGAAGGACAAACCAGGCGTCAGACAACCTGCGTTTAATTGCTTTCCACTGATTCCAATGCCGATTACAATGGCGTTTAGATTTTCTTACGAAAGTGCGCGACTAAGGAATCATAGTCAGCGTGTGACCCAATCCAAAACCACACCATCTCGGATTCCTTAACGACGCCCACAGCACGCCAGCCCAACCCAATGCGCACGGAGTAGATGGGTTCAATAGAGT
>DATFCE010000369.1:0-4997 GCA_035253365.1 Nitrospiraceae bacterium | reverse complement strand
TGTTCCTGCTCCTACTCGAAAGCGGACCTACAGTCCCCGTCACACAGAATGTCGGCGGCGTTCCGTTGCACTTTGAAAGACCTTGGATCCTAAACGCCAAAGATAGTCGCATGATCTCCCTCGACCTATGATCCTTTGGTTCGTCATTCTGTACCTGCTCGTCTCGGTGGCGATCGGGCTGGTTGCCGCGACGCGCGTGCGCAACGCGAGCGACTTTGCCGTTGCCGGACGTCGCCTGCCGCTGCCGGTCGTCACCGCGACGGTGTTTGCCACTTGGTTCGGCGCCGAGACGGTATTCGGCATTTCGGCAACGTTTGCCAAAGAGGGCTTGCGCGGCGTGGTGGCCGATCCGTTCGGCTCGAGCTTGTGCTTGATTCTCGCCGGGCTTTTCTTCGCCGGCCGTCTGTATGGCCTGAATCTGCTCACGATCGGGGACTACTACCGCTTGCGCTACAACCGCGCCGTCGAAGTCCTGTGCACGCTGTGCATCGTCGCGTCCTATCTCGGCTGGGTCTCGGCCCAGGTCAAGGCCCTGGGCCTGGTGTTCAATATCGTCAGCGACGGCGCGGTGACGCAGCCTGCCGGGATGGTCATCGGCGCAACGATCGTGCTCGCGTACACCGCCTTCGGCGGCATGTTCTCCGTGGCGATCCTGGATTTCATCCAAATCACGGTGATCATGGGCGGCATGCTCTACATCGGTTCGGTGATCAGCGGGTTGACGGGAGGAGTCGGAGTGGTCATTCATCACGCGGCCGCCGCCGGCAAGCTTGATTTCTTTCCCGCGGCCCGCGCCGAGGCCTGGATTCCCTTTATCGGCGCCTGGATCACCATGATGCTCGGTTCGATCCCCCAGCAGGACGTCTTTCAGCGCATCACCTCGGCGAAAGACGAGCGGACCGCCGTACGCGGGTCTGTGTTGGGCGGCACGCTGTACTTCCTGTTCGCCTTCGTTCCCATGTTTCTCGCTTACTCGGCTACGCTCGTGGACCCCCCAACGTTCGGGGAGCTGTTAGAGAAGGATTCGCAACTGGTGTTGCCGACCCTCATCTTGCAGCACACGCCGGTCGCGGCGCAGATCATTTTCTTCGGCGCCGTGCTCTCAGCCATCATGACTTGTTCGAGTGCCACGTTGCTGGCGCCATCGGTGGCCTTCAGCGAGAACATTGTCAAAGGCCTGTTCCCACGCCTCAGCGACCAGGCGTTCCTCCGCGCCATGCGCGTCGTCATGGTATGCTTCGCCGGCGTGGTGTTGCTCTTCGCGCTCAATTCGCACGCCGGTATCTTTAGAATGGTGGAAAATTCCTACAAGGTCACCTTGGTGGCGGCCTTCATCCCGCTCTTCGCCGGTCTGTACTGGAAACGGGCCAACACGCAAGGCGCACTGGGTTCCATCGCGGCCGGACTTATCACCTGGATCATACTCGAACTGTTTGGGCCCCCGGACGCCGTATGGCCGCCGCAACTCGTGGGCTTCTTGATGGCCGGAGCCGGTATGATCGTCGGTTCGCTGCTGCCGCACTGGGTCGGTCGGCCTGCGCTCACACTGCCTTCCTGCTCGTCGCCAGCCATGCCGCCTTCAGCCGCTCACACGACACGAGGCGCGACGCAGGGCGCGGGTGTGGCTACCCGCCCGGAGTCGTGAGAGGTTGTGCCTTAAGACGATTCCCAGAGGTCGATGACCGTGCCGGCCTCATTGATTTCTATGGTCACCAAGCGTCCTCCTTGAATATGACTTGTCTTGATCTCGATCGTCTGAAGTGAAAAGATTTTATCGCCCTCCGGCGTCCAGAGCGTAATCTCCTTCGCTTTGCCGGCCTGCGGCCATTTCCCCGTGATAAAGCGATGGCGTGGCGCATCCCCTTTGCGGTGGGGATCCAGCACGACATTGTCGTCATTGACCCAGACCGTGACATCATCGCCCGGGGCGGCATCACGGGGCGCGACGCTCGCCAACAGCTCATATTCAACCGCCGGTGTGGTGATGAAGATCATGCCTGATCGGATCTCTGTGACGATGCCATGGAGCAGCACCTTGCAGTGATGTCGCCTGTCACAAAATGAGACCTCATTCTCGACGGGGCGAAGACCAATCACTTTGCCGGCTCCATTCAACTCCACCGTCACCATCGTCCCTTCTGCCAGACTTTCTGCTGCGGCCTCGTGTTCATCCAGCGAGTAAACGGCATTGCCTTCGGGAGTCCAGAGCTTAATCTGCTTACGGGCCTCCCCCGAGTAAAGAAGTGTTCCCGTCACGAACCGATGGCGCCGGTCGGTATCTTGGCGATGGTGATCGATCACGGCATGATCGCGGCTCACCGACAGAGTGACCTTGTCGCCGACAGCGGCGTTCAAGGGGGCCGTTTTTTGATTGATCGTGTATCGAGCCACGGCGGTCTGCACGACGATCTTCCCCGGGCGGATGCTGATGATTTCGCCTTGCACTTTCATATGGGCCGCGCCGGCTGGGGCCGGCGCGCCGCCGGACGCCGCGTTCCCAATCCCTTCCAGCAGGATGGCGAACAGCACGATAGCGATCCGTTGAACGATACGATTCAGCTGCGTCATGGCGATCACTCCTGGGTGACAGTTCATAGCCCGATTTCAAGTGGCGAGTATATCGCTTGCGCCCGAGCGAAGAAAGAGTTCCATTAAGCGAGGATGAGCTTAGCGTCGCCTCCGCCTCATCTGGTGTAAGGCATCAACCCTGTCATGTTGCCTGGTATCGCACATCCTACGTCGCTTCACGCTGATAGTGGTCGAACCCGCTATCGAGATAAGTGGTATGGGACCCAACAACCGCAGCACCTTGCCGTCTCGTCTTCGAAGCCTGAGGGGGAGGCATTTGTCGCTATGCTGATGGATCGTACCCTGACTCGCTTTTATGTTGTCGCGTCTCCCGAACGTCGACTCATGGTCTTTTTCGCGGTCGCTTACTTCGCGCAAGGGGTCGCCGGCGGGCTCATCGCGCAACCGCTTGCCTATTATTTGAAGTCCCAGGGCATGGCCGCCGATACGGTGGCGCAATGTCTCGCCATCGCGGCCGTCCCTTGGATGATGAAACCCCTGTACGGATTGTTGAGCGACTTCGTGCCGCTGTTCGGATACCGCCGAAAAAGCTACCTCATCCTCATGGCGGGGATTGCCGCACTGGGATTTCTGTCCCTCACTTGCCTTCATTCGGTGGAGATGATTATCGCGGCGTTGCTCTTCAGCACGTTTGGGATTGCGGCCTGTGATGTGATGGTGGATGCCTTGATGGTGGAGAATGGGCAGAAGTTCGGGCTGGTCAAGCAGTTCCAGGGCCAACAGTGGACATGGTTGAATGTCGCTGCGATCACGACCGGCCTCGTCGGAGGGTGGCTCGCTCATGCCCTGACGCCGATCACCGCTCTTCAGACGGCGGCGCTTCTCATTGTCTGCGCGCCTATAGCGGTCATGGTTACAACGCGCTTTTTCGTGGACGAACGAAATGTTCGAATGGAGCGGACCCCGTTACGGACGACCGCCCGGAATCTTATGGAGGTGGTGACATCGAAGCACTTCTGGTGCGTCGCGGGGTTCCTGGCGTTTTGGAGCCTGATTCCTAATTTCGGCACCCCCTTGTATTACCATATGATCGATCATCTCGAATTTGATCCTTACTTCATCGGGCAATTGACTTCAATCGGCTCGGTCGGGGCGGCCATCGGCGCCTTCGGGTACCGGCGTTATTTGGCCGAGCAGATTTCCACACTTTATCTCGTCTACCTTAGTATTGCGTTGAGCGGGATGATGGCGCTTGCGTATCTCTTCTTGAGCGATGGTCCCAGTGCGATTTTCCTGTACTTTGCGGCGGGCATTGTCTGCATGATACCCCTGTTGACATTCTTTAGTCTGGCGGCATCGGTGTGCCCACCGCGTGTGGCCGGGTTTACCTTCGCGGCGTTGATGGCCATCTATAGCGCGGCGGCGCAGGTCTCCGCGATGATCGGTGCCCACCTCTATGAGCACGTCTTTCATCGCGACATCGCCCCGCTGATCTGTGTTGCCGCCGCGTTTACCTTGGCCGCCATGTTCTGGGTTCCATTCCTTCCGATCAAACCGGAGGCGAGTGGCGAATTGGGAGGCGAGGAAACGTGCGCCGCATGATTGCCATGGACGCGGAGGCTATAAAAGTTTGATGGGTCGCAAAGAGCGGACAGGGCTACGAATCGCTAACACCCTGTCCGCCCTTCTTCGCTGTACGAAGCGATGAGCGCCCGTGATGGTTACAGCGTGTTCGAATGTAGCATCACGTCTTTACGGCGTTTCGCTTGCCATGCGCCGAAGCCGATGAGCCCGGTGCCGAGCAACAGCAACGAAGACGGCTCAGGGACCGTGGGCACTGAGCCGCCTTCCACGAACCGTCCCATGGCAAAGTCACAAGTGCTGCAAGCCGCGGTGAAGGACGTGACGGGGCCGCCCGACCAGCCAAAGAAACTGGCTCCCGCAGAACCGCTCACCAACTGCGAAACCGCTTCGCCACTCCCAAGGGTCAGTGTCATGAGCAAGGTACTGAAGGGATTCGGCTCCATCTCGAAACCAAAAGCCGAAACGCCGCTGCTAAAGCCGCCTCCGACCGAGGTCAGCCCTTGTGTATAAAGGACGCGCGGCGTCTGGCCACCCGACCAGGTGGCCCAACTGGTGGGAACCTGACGGCCTTCCAAGTCACTGCCAAAGGACAGGGTCGTGCCGCTCGGCAGCGTAATCGGGCTCCCCGCGGTGAGTGTGCTGAACTCCCCAACCTGGCTTGCCAAATCGACATCGGTAAAGCTTCCCACGCTGGCCTCCCACGACGCCCGATCCGCAAACAAGGTGATGGCCTGTGCCGGTTGGGGCTGAATTCCCAGAACGGCGATGGCCAGGACCGCACCGAACACGGCTGTGCCCACACGCGTGAACATGCGTTTCCTCATATAGCTCCCTCCTCACGTAGATGGTTGATAATGGTGACCTCTCCCGCTCGGTGACCCACG
>DATFCE010000368.1:0-12425 GCA_035253365.1 Nitrospiraceae bacterium | reverse complement strand
ACAAGCTACAGCCGGTTGAGGCCGGCGCCTCAACCGGCTGGCATCTTGGGACGAGATTTCTTCTACTGCTTCTTTCTCTCTTCTGTTCCCTTAATAGGTGACTTTTGGTGCGGGACCTCGCCGGCACGTTTGGCCGCCTCTTCGTTTTTGAAATTCACATCCACGATTTTGCCGGTTTCGTCTACCAGGAAGACCGCGTCGATCCCGACCGGGATGGACGCCATTTTGCTGCGGACTTGAGACCGCACTTCGTACGATTTCTCCTGGCCGTCTTTCATCCGAATCACCGCTTCTTCATGTCCCACGGGCATCGGTTTGGCAATTTGGCCTTTGACGATTTGATGCTCGTGGCCGGCCTGTGGATGCCCTGATTGATCGACCAGGTGATAGTCCACGAGGAGGTTCTGCTCGTTGACAGTGATCTCGATGCGATCGCCCTCTTTGATCTCGGGCAGACCTTTTTCCCGGGAGGCTTTCAACGGAATGAAGCGCGGCTGTACCTCGCCGGTATTCACCTTCGCTTGGTCTCCTTTCACTTCTTCGACGGTTCCCAGGACGCGGCGCTCGCCCTTCAAGGTCTTGGTGTCCTGATCGGCCGGCGCGGACGCAGCCTGCGCGGACATCGCCGGGGCGCCCAGCAGCACAGCCATCGCCATCATTGCCACTACACGTGTCATCAGCATGCTGATCTCCTTTCAGTTGAGCTCGACTCCGGCGCCCGAATCAGGCGACCCGTCGAGCGGCTTTGTGCGACGTCTTTGTTTTCTTCGCCCGGGAAGAGGGCCGCTTTTCGCGAGGACTTTGTCGCGCTTCAAGGCTCTGGCGCAACCGCGACATCAAATCCACCACCTCGGCTTCTTGAGGGCCCGCCTCCGGACCTTGCAGTTTGGGCGCAGTTCCTTTCACTTTGGCTTTAATAATCCGCATGAGATTGGCGCGATACTCGTCGGTATACCGATCGGGCTTCCATGGCTCCGTGAGATTTTCGACCAACGATTTGGCCATGGTGAGTTCTTGCGGGCGCACCTTGGGAGAGCCCAATGCGTCGAGATCCGCCGAATCGAGCAATTCATCAGGAAAGCGCATGATGGTCAACAGGAGAGCCTTGCCATGGGCGATTAGGGCGGCAAGATGCTGGGTTTCGCGCATGATGATCTTGGCAATCCCGACTCTGCCGGACTGGTGTATCGCTTCACGCAATAACACATAGGCGCGTTCGCCGCCTTTATTCGGCGTGAGAAAGTACGGCGTCTCAAAGAATCGCTCATCGATTTCCTCGGCATCGACAAAGTGAAGGATGTCGATCGTCTGGGATTTTTCCAGAGCAGCCTTCTCAAAATCCTTTTTCGTGAACACGACGAACTTGCCTTTCTCGTATTCGTAGCCTTTGACCACATCGTTCCACCGCACCGGCACCTCCTCTTTCCGGCACACCCGTTCAAAGCGGACCGGTGAATGATCCTTTGCGTGTAGCAAACGAAAGTGGGGGCGCGAGTCCCGGACGGCCGGATGAAGATTCACGGGAATATTGACAAGGCCGAAAGAAACCGCTCCTCTCCAAATCGCTCGTGCCATACCCCCTCCCTCGCTATAGGATCCGCTTTACTGAAGAGTAAGTCAGCAAGGAATATGCCTCAAGTGATGCGAAGTTATGCCGGGGATGATGCTGCGTATGCCTTGTCGGCGTCGAGTAACCCTACTGCTGGTCCTATTCCTTCCTTGTCGCGCTTCTTAGTTGCTAAGCAGGGACGGAGTGTTCCCGCTCTAGACAATATGTTCTGAATTTCATGACCTAAAATGCCGCACTCGCACTGTTCGGCCTAAGTTTGTGATCGGAAGGTCTGACGCCCGACAGGACAATAGCGTAGTTCCCCAGCAGTTCCCCAGTAGTTCATAGTGGATTGGTCTGTGGGACAAAGACTGACATGTATGTGCGATTCCAGGACTACATAGGGGCCTAGGTCTTGCTTATTTACTTTTCCGTTAAAAAAGGAGATCTGTGTGTCCTTGATGAATGCGCGCTTATTGATTGTGGACGACGATCCGGCCCTCTTGGAGGCGCTTCCCGATGCCGTCCGAGCACGCATGGACGGAGTCATCGTCGACATCTCCGATTCGGCCCGCGCCGCGCTCGACAAAATAGCCGTCACCGACTATGACGCCATCGTCAGTGACATTAAGATGCCTGAAATGGACGGCCTTACCCTGCTGGCCCAAGCGCGCTCCACACGTCCGGATACCCCGATCCTGCTCATCACCGGCCATGGCGAACATGACTTAGCCGTCCAAGCTTTACGGGGCGGAGCCTACGATTTCATTCAGAAACCGATCGATCGAGACCATTTCATCGCTTCGCTGAGTCGTGCCATCCAGGCCAGGCAATTACGCCGTCAAGTAGAGGAACAAAAGAGCGCCCTGGCGAAGCACGCGACCGAACTCGAATACATGGTGGAGGAGCGCACTCGCGAGCTTGTTGAAGCCAACGCGGCAAAAGACCGGTTTCTCCAAGCCAGGGATCACGCGCTTTCCGAAGCGAAGGCCGCCCAACGCCGGCTGGCCATCCTCGCGGATGCCAGCCGCGTGTTGGTGGCATCGCTCGACTATACGGCGACGCTGGAACAAGTGGCCCGGTTCGTCGTCCCGACTCTCGCGGATTACTGCGCAGTTAATCTTCTCGCGCCCAACGGCACATTTCGCAAGATGGCCATCGCGCACGTTGATCCATCGAAAGAGGAGCACTTGCATGAGCTCTACGTCTGCCTAGCGCCAGACCTTCTGCCGGACTTGCATCCGGTCATGAAAGTGCTGCGCACAGGCCAATCGGTCTTGTACAGGGACCTTGCGGATGGACATGCGCACGACGCTCATTATTTAAAGAGCCATCGGGACTTGGGCGCCCGCTCGGAGATGATCGTGCCGCTCGTGGCGAGGGGACGCACCATCGGTGTGATGACGTTCGGGACGGCCGAATCGGGCGCAACGTACCGCGAAGCGGATCTCAATTTGGCCGAAGAGCTGGCTCGCCGGGCGGCGTTGGCCGTCGATAATGCTCGTCTTTACAGCGAAGCGCAGGACGCCAATCGGATCAAGGATGAATTTCTTGCCACAGTCTCACACGAGCTCCGCACGCCGCTCACCGCGATTTTGGGGTGGGCCCAAATGCTTCACGGAGGCAAACTCGATGACGCCACGAAGCAACGGGCGCTCAATAGCATCGAACGGAACGCCAAGTCACAAGCGCACCTGATCGAAGACCTGTTGGACATTTCCCGGATTATCACCGGCAAACTGCGTCTCGATGTCCGATCAGTGGACCTGGCCCCTATCATCGAGGCTGCGATCGACGGGGTCAGGCCGGCCGCCGACGCCAAAGGCATTCGCTTGCAGAAGGTGCTGGACGTAAAAGCCGGCCTGATCTCCGGCGATCCGGATCGCTTGCAACAAGTGTTGTGGAATCTGCTGTCGAACTCGATTAAATTCACGCCCCGGGGCGGGCGGGTTCAGGTCTGTCTGGAGCGCCGGGACTCGCAGGCGCAGATCACCGTCAACGATACGGGCCAAGGCATCAATGCCGAATTTCTGCCCTACATGTTCGACCTGTTCCGGCAAGCCGACAGTACCATCACCAGGCAGCATGGAGGATTAGGGCTGGGATTGGCCATCGTCCGGCACGTCGTGGAAATGCACGGCGGCACCGTGCGGGCCGATAGCTCGGGAGAAGGACACGGCGCAACATTTACGGTGACGTTTCCGCTCATCGGCCTTCGCCCGCTGGACGAATCGGCCACCGACCCTCAGCCCCACAATACCGTGGTCGGAAACGGCCTGTCATTCGACTGCGCGCCGGCGTTGAAGGGACTTCACGTCCTCGTTGTCGATGATGAACCGGAAACGCGCGATCTCCTCGTGGCGGTACTGTCCAAGTGCGGCGCGGAAGTAAAAGCGTCGGCTTCCGCTCAGGACGCTCTTGAAGCTTTGCGTGAATGGCGCGCCGATGTCTTGGTGTCCGATATCGGCATGCCCGGGGAGGACGGGTACGATCTC
Source organism: Nitrospiraceae bacterium (assembly GCA_035253365.1). Lineage (GTDB taxonomy): Bacteria > Nitrospirota > Nitrospiria > Nitrospirales > Nitrospiraceae > DATFCE01. The sequence continues at coordinate 8,381 of DATFCE010000368.1, read as the reverse complement.
ATCCGAAAAGTGCGCGCCATGGAGCCGGACCGGGGCGGACGTATCCCCGCCGTCGCCCTCACCGCGTATGCCCGCGTGGAAGATCGTCTCCGGGCGCTTTCGGCCGGCTTCCAGATGCATGTCTCCAAGCCAGTGGAGCCCATCGAGTTGGCAGCGGTCGTGGCGAGTTTCGCATGGCGAAGTGAGAAGTGAAGAAGGAAATAACTTTTTGACCACGGACTATGAGGAGGAATGATGATGAAAGGGGAATTTTTGACAGATGTGAAGGAATTACGCCGCCGGGCGCGCGAGCATGTGGAAAAAGGCGCCGTCACGCAAGGGTATCGGGGCGACCTGCAGACGGTGGTGAAATTGCTCAACGAAGCGCTCGCCACCGAAATCGTCTGTGTCCTTCGATATAAGCGGCATTATTTTATGGCCTCCGGCATCAACGCCGAGCCTGTTGCGCAGGAATTTCTCCAACATGCCACCGAAGAACAAGGGCATGCCGACGAGATTGCGGATCGAATTACACAACTCGGCGGTGAACCGAATCTCAGCCCGGACGGCATGTTGACGCGCAGCCATTCGGAATATGTCGAGGGCGATTCTCTTCTGGATATGATTAAGGAAGACCTGGTCGCGGAGCGCGTCGCGATCGATTCGTATGCCGAAATGATTCGCTACGTCGGTGACAACGACCCGACGACGCGTCGCATGTTGGAAAGCATCCTCGCCAAGGAAGAGGAGCATGCCGACGACCTGGCCAAGATGTTGGAAAGCCTGGACCCCGCTAAAGGCTGATGAGATCATCGTCGCTCATCGCGAGCCGCACGCGCTCGCGATGAGCGGCTGCTCTTGACCTCCCTCCACCGCTCCCGTACACTCCCTCCTCCCAATGACGCCCCGCAAATCTCTCCAGACGGCCGATGTTGCTCCTGTCGCGGCCGACGATCACTCGTTCGATCGGCTTTACCGTGACCATGCCGACCGCATCTACCGGTTTGCGCAGCGGATGTGCGGCCAGGTCGAGGACGCGAAGGACCTGGTCCAAGAAACCTTTCTCAATGCGTACCGGGGCCTCAAGGATTTCCGTGGCGACGCCCAGGTGGGCACGTGGTTGTACCGAATTGCCTCCCGAGCCTGTATTCGAATGCGGCGCAAGCGAAGCGGCGAGCCGGAACGGGAACTTTCGCTGGAAGAGTTCATCCCCACGTCGGATGGAGAGTTTCAATTGCAGATTCCGACCGATGGTCTGTCACCCGAAGAAGCGCTGGCCAATAAGGAGCTGCGCGCGGCGCTGCGTCAAGCCATTGGGAAGCTTCCGGATAAGTATCGCCTGGTGCTGGTCCTTCGGGACATGGAAGGACTCACCGCCAAAGAGGTCGGGTCGATCGCGGGCCTGAATGAGCGCGCGGTGAAGTCCCGGCTGCATCGGGCGCGCTTGTTCGTCCGGCGGGAGCTGAGCGCGCGGGGAATGAGACGATAGAGCCATGAGCGTGAAGAAACGGCCCACTCCAGGTAAAATGATGGGGAAACGGCGGCGCACGATGGTTACACATCCTGGTTTTCATTCCTCGGTTCCACACCGGCATTCCAAGGCGGAATGCCTCAAGATCCTTCGCAATCTGTCCACGTATTTGGACGATGAATTGACCGCGGATGTCTGCCGTGAAATTCGCGCGCACCTCGGCGCCTGTCCGAATTGCGAGCTGTTTCTCGCCTCGCTTCGGCAGACTATTACGCTCTGCCGGCACGCCGAACCGCCGCCGCTTTCCCCCGCGCTCAAGACCGAGATTCGCCGCCAAATTCTCAGATCGATCGCAAAAACCTCTTCCTCGCGGCCATAGCGAAGCCGCTCTCGCATACAGTACAATCTACCGCAGGCAATCGACTCGATTGATTCCATGACCTCCCTAGAGAGAGCCTTTCGCTTATCGTGCCTCGGATGGCTTCTGTTGACGGGGTGGCTGACTTTGACGCCGATCGGGATCGCCACAGCCCAGACAGCCGGTCTGGCTTCCTCGGACACGAACGCAGACGAGCCGATCGTGGTCAAAATCCGCGCACGACAGTTCGACCCGGATTCTGTTCGGCTCCATGCCGGGCGGTCGACAATCTTGGTGCTTCGGAATGAAGATGCCGAATTACACGCCTTTGTGCCGGGAAATCTTTTTGCCGGTGTGAGCCTGAACATCAGCGGCAACGGAGCGCCGGAATTTACCGACCAGGGATTCAAGCGGGTGATCATTCCATCGGAAGGCCGGGCGGAGATTCGGTTCGTGCCGGACCGAGTCGGGGTCTTTCCATTCATATGCGACATGCCGGGACACGAGATGAGGGCGACGATAATCGTCGAATGAGGCCGCCCCGCTGCTGAAAAAGCCTCCAGCGCGTTCTCAGTCGCGAGTCTCCTCAACGTACTCCACTGTATGCCTATCGGTTGGAGGAGCCTCTGGTGAGGCGGGTGCAAAGGGAACACGATGTCGCGTGTGGATCCATTGCCTCCTCATGAGCGGGTCTTCTGGCAAGGGCATCCTTCATGGGCTGACCATGCCGTCCTGTTTGTGTTCATGGCAGCGGCGGGTGTGCGGGCTATCTTGGCGTTTCGCACCGGCGAATGGACGACGGCTCTCTTGTATGTCCTGGCCATCGGCGTCTTTTTCGGCATCGCCGCCGCGTTTCATTATGGCGTGTTCTACCAAATCAGTTCCCAACGGATTCGCATTGCAAGCGGCTTCCGGACATCGCGCATCCGGGAAATCATGCTGGATCAAATCGAGTCCATTACGGTGAAGCGCGAACTTCTCAATCGCTGGTTTGATCTCGGCTCGCTGCATGTCGTGCCGCGCGACGGACGTGAAGGGACGGATCAATCACTCGTGCTGAAAGGCGTGCCCGATCCGGACGCCATCCAGCGGCACATCGAACGCATGGCGGGATGGTCACGGCCCTCCCGTGGCGCGTCATTCCCGACATAGTGTGTCCGCGCGGGTCTTTCACTCGCGGTGGACGGCATGCTAAAGTACCGCTCTTTTGAAGCTAGACGGAGGATCACCATGGCACGCTGTCGTGTTCGTTTCCCATTCATGCTTACCCGGTTCACGGTCGCCCTTATGGCTATGACCGCCTTCAATGCCGGCTCATGGGCGTCTGACTTCGCCGGTGTGGCGCACGCCGCCGGGCCGGCCAAAAAAACTTCACGCGCCAAAGCGTCGCCGGCCATCACCGCGGCGCAACGCTATCTTGACGCCATTGCCGGCGGCGATCGCGTCACGGCGGGGCAGTTGGATTTTGCGTGCCAATATCGCCTCGTCACAGCCGACACATCCAAACTCACGGCGTTCCCTCCCGAGACCTCCCCTGTCTACGGCGAGTGTTGGGACCAGATCGAGCAAATCCACGCCGCAGCCATCGAACAGACCGACCGCGGAATGGACACCGTCTGGCCTGGAAAAAACGCGCTGGTCTTCTTTACCGAAGATCTGTCCCATTACGTGCCGTCGTTCTTTACAATGAGCCGATTGGGAACGACCCCGCCGGGGAGCGGTCTGCGCTCGGAGGTCCTGAGCAGCTCGGCCATCCCTGCGGCGTCTTTCAAGCTGCGAGAGCATGGCCCGACCGTCGCGGCGCCTGCGACAAAGGTTCGCGTGAGAATATCCTATAAAGACCCGATCACGTCGCCTATTACCTATGCGTCCGGCGCGTATCAATGGACCAATACGGTCAAGCGGCCGAAGCAAGCGCTCAAAGCGGTGACCGTGGATTGGGTGGTGCTGGCGGGGTTGAAGAAACTCGGATTCCCGGGCGATACGGCCGTGCTCAATGTCCCGGTCGCCAAAGCCGGTGAGCCGGGCGGACCCATCCCGTTCGTCGTGGAATCCGGCGGGTATGTCCCGAAGTCGGCGGCATGGTGGGAACCGGCTGATGTGCCCGGCCTCTTGATTGCCTCGGTCGGCCGAGCGTCACATTTTCCCGACTTGCGCGAACGGATCGCCATGCTCAATCGCGTGCTGTTGATCGACCCGTTGCAGGCCGACGCGCTGACCCTCCTGACGCGCGACCTCTACGACACGCTTCTCAACGCTTCGGCAACCCTTCATCACATTCCGGTAGGGGACCCTACGCTGGCCGCCCGCTTCAACGAAATTTATTGGGATACGTATGCGCAAACGACGCGCATGGACATTTCGCTGGGGATGGAAATGGGCGGGTTGAACTCCCCCACGCCGGCGGACTATTTGTATCGGCTGTTGCCCGCAATGGAGAAGCTGGCGAAGATCCGTCCTGAAGATTTGGAAAACCGGCTCCGATTGGGCATTGTCTATCGGTGGAACAACGACCAACTTGCCGCGATTCACACGCACGAGGCGCTGGTCAACGATATTCCGCCCCAACGCGCCGATGTGAGAGCGCGGGCGTTGATCGAGCTGGCTTGGTCTCGAATCGCGCGGGTGTCGTGGAATCGAACATTCGATGACCCCGGTATCCATCAGGCCTACACCGAGGCGGAAGAGGCCTTCAAGCTGACTGATCGGCCGGTCGATAAATTTGCCGCTGTTTATACCATGGCGTACAGCCTGCTGTTCACGCCGAACCGGGACAACCAGGCGGTCTTGGAACGATTGACGAAGGCCAAAGACTGGTATCTTCAGTTGCCGGGCGCGACGCCTGACTCTTGGCGATATCTGCTGGCCAACGACAACTTGAAAGGCTTGGTGGAAGCGGATCCGTCGTTCCAACCGCTGCTCGCGGTATCGTGATCCAGGCGAGAGGCGGGGGCTAGAGCCGATTAGACCCGATGCCTCTCGCCTCGCCCCCCTCGCCCATCCTTCATTTTCGCCAGTTCGTCAAAATACGTGGCGAATGCGCACATCCCGCCGGACGCCTGTCCCCAATCAAAATGCTCGTTGGGCGCATGATAGCCGTGCTCCGGCAAGCTCAGCCCCATGAACAGAATGGGCACGCGCCAGACTTCTTGCATAATCGAAACAGCGCCGATCGACCCGCCTTCCCGAATTAACGCGGGGGTTTTCCCGAATCCCGCCCGCATCGCCCGCTTCGCCGCATCCGCGTACGGTCCACTGAAGACGCCACGAAACGGTTGCAACATGCCTTCGGGTTCGACGGTGATCAGCGGATTGTATTGGGTCACGAAGCGGCGAAGCAGCGCCAAGATCTTGTCCGGCCGTTGGTTCGGCACCAGACGCATGCTGACTTTTAATTCGCCATGCGCGGGGACGATGGTCTTGACGCCCGGGCCGCGATAGCCGCCGACCAGCCCATGCACCTCGAACGTGGGAGCCGCCCAAATCCGCTTCAAGACGTCCGCCGGGTCCGACGTCCTTAAAGATTGGAATCGATAGGCCTTCATGAACCGCTTGACCTGGAATCCGGAATCCAGAAAACCTTTGACCTCGGCCTTCGTCGGCGGGACCACATCATCATAGAAGCCCGGAATTTTGACACGGCCGGTCCGCGCATCCACGCAGGCATGGACCAGGTCGCACAGCTCCGTCAATGCGTTGCGCGCCGCGCCGCCCGTCACGCCGGAATGCGCATCCATCTCACCGGTGCGAAGCGAGAGTCGCGCGCCCAGCAGCCCGCGGAGACCATACGGCATCGCCGGGATGCCCTTGGCAATCCAGATCGTATCCGAGACCACCACCGAATCCGGACGAGGCACGACGCTGGCATGGGACAGGGCGCCGGCAAAGTGAGGACTCCCGATCTCTTCCTCCAACTCCCATACAAACTGAATATTCAGCGGCAGGCCCTTGTCCATCATGTATCGCGCGGCCCACAAAGCCGTGAGCGCCGGCCCTTTGTCATCGGTGGAGCCGCGGCCGTGATATACGCCGTTGTCATTACGGAAGGAAAAAGGAGACTGCCGCCATTCGGGCTCTTGGGCAGGCTGCACGTCCAAGTGGTTGTAGACGGTCACGGTCGGATATTGTTTGCCGTTCATCCAGCCGCCCGCCACGACCGGATAGCCCTCGGTCCGCACGATTTGCGCTTCGGCGCCCATGCCTCTGAGAAACTGGACGGCCAACGCGGCCATTCGAGGCATGTCGGCGGCATAGCGAGGGTCCATACTGACGGACGGAATTTGCACCATCTCCGCCAACATCTCTTCATACTGATGACGGGCATCTTGAATATAGGTCGCCATTCCATCGTCACGTCGCATCATGTCATCCTTTCAGTTGCCAAAAGGCGTTCAGTCGAGACGAGGCCGCTATCCGATACGGTCGCGATGCTATGGTCTCCGAAGCGCGCCATTATAGCGATATAAGATAGCGGGTGAAAGCCGGATTCAATGATAGAATGACCGCGCCACGCGACGCCGGGAGGCGCATGTCTTTACGATTGTTCGTGTTGCTTACGATATTGACGGCCGGCGTCCTTGCGCAGGCGGACGAGCCGACGGAGGTCAGCGTAGTCGTCGCTGCTCCCGACGCGTATCATCTCCGGACCGTCATGCTCCAAGGCATCGTCGGACAGGTTCGCCTGCTCGATCCCTATTTTCTTCCATCAGGGACGGCGTGTTACGGCGCGTATACCTTCGCTTTGGAAGACACCAACGGATCAGGCGATTTCATCGAGGTTGCCGTCCTCGGTGTCTGCGGACGTCCGATCGTGCTTTATCCAGAAGTGGCCGAAGGAGATAGGATCCTAGTGCAGGCGGAAATTCAGATTCCCAGCCGTTTCGGACAGTCCCGCGGTCTCGATGGCCGTCCACTGCCCACCGGCGAACAACCTCCCGTCCGAGCCATCGCTAAAACCATCACGCGGTTGGGGGAATAGGGTGGAGACTTCGATGATCGCTGGTACCTCGCCAGGCGAGTCATGAATTACGGGCTCACGGCTCAGCCGATCTTCCCCATCGCCAGCCAAGCCACGCCCATGCGAGCAGCATTCCGGTCCAGCCGAGCGTGGTGACTGCGTGAGCGATCGTGACATCAGAAGAGAGGACGCCCCAACGACTGAAGATGTTCGTCCAATCATGCTCGCCGCCGCCGACCAGCGGCAGAACCTGCGCGCGGGCATCCGCCATGTATCGGCCGATGTTCAGGAAATTTTCGAAGAACCAGATCGCCGCGACGGCGACGCTCACCGGCTCTCGTTGCGCCCAAAATGTTACAGCGGCAGCGGCCGGAAAGACCAACTGCCCGATGGTCCCGCCATACAAGCCCAGGGTCGCTCCGAACATCCCGAAGATCGGATGGCCGGCTTCATGAAACGCCAGATTCACGTAATCGAGAAAAATAAATCCGTCATCATCGGTCTTGAGCACATACAGAAACCAGGCGCACCCTAAGGAGGCGATCGCGAGCTGCCATGCGGAGACGGTGTTCCATGGTCGCTCATGGATCTCTATGAATCCGCCGTGCAACACGCTCATCGGTACGCTCTAGATGCTGAGCAAAAGGTGCGTCTCCGGCAAAAAGTGGATAGTGGTGACACAGAATGCGCGACGGTCTGCCGGAACTCTGCTAGAGTTATCGTATGCTCAGTGTGCCGCCCCGCGCCAATTATCTCTTGCCGGCCGGCCTTGTCGTTCTTGCCGCAGCGCTTTGTCTCTTACAATTGTACATTCCGCTCGGAATCGCGGTCGGCATGCTGTATACCCTGCCGGTGTTGATCTCATTGTGGGTGCCGACCCGTCGCTATACGATCGCGGCGGCGGCGGCCGGCAGTGCCTTCACGATCTTCGGATTTTTTATCTCGGAGTCGGCCGCTGCACCCGACCCAACGGCGATTTTTTGGATCGGCTTCCTTAATCGGGTCCTGATTCTGTTTCTCATATGGACCACGGCTCTGCTGGTATTGCTGTATAAGCGGGCAGGAGAACAGATCAAGACGCTGGAAGGATTAATCCCGATCTGCGCCTCATGTAAGAAGATCCGCGATGAAGAAGGCAATTGGAACGTGCTGGAGATGTATATTCAAAAACACTCGGCCGCGTCATTCACGCACGGGACGTGTCCGGAATGCCTGCAGCAGCTGTACCGGCAGATGTCCATCAAAACCCCCAGTGGCCGGCCCCCTGAAGCTCTCCTGCTGTAACATCCGCGCCGAACGCTCGTTCTTCAATGAATGGAAAATGGAATCGGCGCGAAGGTGAGTACGAAGATCGCCAACGCCGCCCATCCGATCCAGACGCGGGTTCGTCCAAGAACCGTCTCCGGGTCCAACACCGGAGGATGAGCGAGTCCTAAGACTCCGGCCATTCCCGCCCACAAAAACCATCCCGGCCATCCCACGAACCCCAGCACCATGAGCACCGGTAGAATGGCCAAGGCGACCGTTCGTTGCCGACCGCCCCAGAGCGCATAGGCCACATGCCCGCCGTCGAGCTGACCGATGGGAATGAGATTTAGCGAGGTCACGAACAAGCC
>DATFCE010000367.1:0-3291 GCA_035253365.1 Nitrospiraceae bacterium | reverse complement strand
GCCCGGCAGAAATTCCTGTTCCATCGTGCTCTCCACCCAGAGGATTTCTTCGGGCGGCGTGCGCTCGCATAGGAGTTGCCGGGTCGACGCCCTCCAGCTTCTGAAGGTCGGATCGATGCGGATAATGCGCGGCATTACAGTTGGCCTGTCTGGGCTTCAAGCGGGGCGGTGAACAGGGCAAGCTGGCGAGGAGCGGTCACCTGCTCGGCTAAATTCTGGCGATCAAGGCGCGCCGCATCCGCATGAAAATCCGCGGTGATCACAAATGGGCTCAGGCGGCGCAGCGGGACATGCAGCTTGGCCAAATCAGCCAGGGTGAGTCGATGGTAGCGACGAATCGCGAGCACGCGACTCACGTTCTTGTAGCCCAAGCCGGGAATGCGTAGCAGTGCTTCGCGGGGCGCGGCATTGATGTCAATCGGGAAGAATTCACGATGCCGAAGCGCCCATTGCAGTTTGGGATCGCGCGAAAGGTTCAAATCGGCTTCTGCCACGGTCGTTAACTCGTCGGCCCGAAAGCCGTAATAGCGCATGAGCCAATCCGCCTGGTAGAGTCGATGTTCACGCACGAGAGGAGTCGGGTTGAGCGGCAAGCGCGCGTCGGCCTTGGGATAAGGACTAAACCCGGAGTAGTACACGCGCCGCAAACCGTATGCATCATAGAGCTTGGTCGCGGTCGCCAGAATTTGCGCGTCGGTGCCGGCTGTCGCGCCGATCACCATTTGCGTCGTCTGGCCGGCCGGCGCAAAACGCGGCGCATGTCGAGAAGAAGATTCGGCGCGGGCTTCCCTGACCCGCTCGTGGATCTGCCCCATGGCCGTCTCGATCACCGACGATTGTTTCTCAGGTGCCAGTTGATCGAGCTCGGCTTGTGTCGGCAGCTCGATATTGACGCTCACGCGATCGGCCCACCGCCCGGCATCCTCGATCAGCGCTTTGGCCGCCCCGGGGATTGTTTTTAAATGGATATAGCCGCCGAAGTGATGGACTTCGCGCAGGGTCCGCGCCACCCTGACCATTTCCTCCATCGTATGGTCCGGGCTCACGAAAATTCCCGAACTGAGGAACAAGCCTTCGATGTAATTGCGGCGATAGAAATCCAGCGTCAGCGTCACGACTTCTTCGGAAGTAAAGCGTGCACGCGGGATGTCGCTGGAGGCCCGATTGACACAAAAGACGCAGTCATACACACAGTAATTGGTGAGCAAAATCTTCAGCAGCGAGACGCAACGGCCATCGGGCGTGTAACTATGGCAGATGCCCGTACCGTCGGAGTGTCCCACTCCCAGGCCGATTCCGGCGCGCTTTGAGCCGCTGCTCGCACAAGACGCATCGTATTTGGCCGAGTCGGCTAGAATGCGTAGTTTAGTATTACGATCCATGGTCATGCCGCTTAACATTTACGCTCATGCTCGCCGAGATTGGACTGGTCACCTTCAGGAACGGGTCTTTAGCGCACCGTCGTTTGCGGCAGACCATGTGGCAAATAACATCACGCTTTCGTCGCGGAGCACATCGCCGACAATCTCCACATCGCTGTGACTGAGCTGTCGCATTCGGCTGCAGGGAATTGGAATGCTGATGATGCCGAACCGTTCGCCGTCTTCAATACGTGCGGCATAGACTATCCGGCTTAGTTTAGACCATAGGCATGCACTAAAGCACATCGAACACGGCTCGCAGGTCGCATATAGACACAGCCCCTTCAAGTCCGGTAAAAGAAGCTTTCGTCCCGCCTCTCGGATGGCCTCAACTTCGGCATGCGCGGTCACGTCCGCACGTGTCTTCACCCTGTTGCGGGCGATGGCAACAACAGTCCCATTTTTATCGACGAGACATGCCCCAAACGGCATGTCTCCATTATCGATCCCTTTCTCCGCCGTTCGTATCGCGATGCGCATGAAACATTCGTCAGTCATGACGACTAGCTTTCTTCAGGAAATGACACTGCTACGCAGCATCAATTCTTTGGGATAGGGATCAAAATACACCTGGTCTTTCAGATAGGTCACCTGATACTGCTCGATATAATGCTTCAGCAACACGAGCGGCACGGCGAGCGGCACCAATTTCTTGCGATAATCGTCGATCCCGCCGGCCAGTTCTGCCCTTTCAGAACGAGCAAGGATCTCTTTGAGATGCCCGGCGATATGCTCGAGTACATTGACATGTTTGCTAACCGTTGCTTTGACTGCCAACGCGTCAAGGAAGTCGAGGCCGTAGCGAACGGCAAGGTCGCCGGGCCGATAGCGGCCCGCCTGTGCTACTAGGAGGCCGAGCCGTTCGTAATGCCTCCGGCTATGTGATAAGAGCAGGTATTTGTGACAGGTGTGAAATTGAATGATGGCGCGCCTACCGGGATGACCTTGCACGAGCACACGCCATCGCCGATACCCGAATACTCGCCCAATAAAGTTTTCGCGCAATGACAGGTCCGACAGACGACCTTCTTCCTCAACAGGAAGCAGCGGAAACGATTGGCAGAAGGCACGCGCGAACAGTCCCATCCCCTGACGACGGGGCGTTCCATGTCGGGGATAAATCTTCACCCGCTCCAAGCCGCAGCTTGGCGAGTGTTGCTTAAAGACGAATCCGCACAGGTCGACAGACCGTAGGGCTTGAATCCGCCGGCTCGCGAAGGTTTCCATGGTCTGCGTATGATCGTGTTCACTCTTGATGGCGATCAAATGAGGGTTGTGCGGCGATCCCACCAGATGAAGCGGCTCGCGCGGGGTGCCAAGGCCGATCTCGACCTCCGGACAGACCGGCACCCACTCAATATGCCGGCCGAGCACATCGACGAGAAACGCATCGCGTTTGTGGCCTCCGTCGTACCGGACCGCATCGCCTAACAGGCATCGACTAATCCCCAGGCGTATGGGTGTCTTCACGAAGTCCGGGTCGGCGGACTTTGCCTCGACGGTCGGCTGGACGGCATACGGCATTACTTCTGATCCCATTCATCGGGAACGTCGGCCCACCAGTCGTCCGGTCGAGCCTTCCGCCAGGCGGTTTGTTGCATCCAGAGCCGATCCACGGTGGTTCGGTTTAAACGGACGGCCATCGCCGCTGCCATGTCGGACTGTTGCCGGACGCTGGTTTGAATCATTTCTTTACACCCGCCCACCCCAGGCGCGCCGTGATAGAGGAGTCTTGATGATTTCCCGAAGGGAAACGGGTATCCTTCCGCCGCATGTATTTCCAGCAAGTTTCACTCATAGCCTACATAGATCTTTGGTGAAACGCTAATGGCCAAAATAGAAGACTTGATCGCACAGATTCCGGACGAAC
>DATFCE010000366.1:0-2646 GCA_035253365.1 Nitrospiraceae bacterium | reverse complement strand
GTATAGAAAAAACAAAAAAAGACGATCAATCCGACATACATAAAGGTGTACAACAATGAGCCGGGAGCAAGTTGCGCCCCAAGTGACTGCACCCATGGGATTTGAATGAAGCCGGCGATGGTCGCAGGGAACGCAATAATGGACGACGCAAAAATCGGTGGAATCACTCCGGCGGTGTTGATCTTGAGCGGAATGTGCGTACTCTGCCCACCATAGACCCGTCGTCCGATGACGCGCTTGGCATATTGCACCGGAATCTTACGCCGGCCGCTTTCGAGAAAGACAATCGCGGCGACAACTCCCAGCATCACGAACACCAGGGTCACCAACAACAGCATGCTTAACTGGCCGACCTGATAGAGATCGAATGTTTGAGCCACGGCGCTTGGAAGGCGCGCCACAATCCCGGCAAAAATAATCAGCGAGATACCGTTCCCTATGCCGCGTTCGGTGATCTGCTCGCCCAACCACATCAAAAAGGCCGTGCCCGCAGTCAACGTGATCACGGTCATGAGGCGAAATCCCCAACCGGGATTCAGAACAAATGCGCCTTGACTCATGCCTTCGAGTCCCACCGCGATACCAAATCCCTGAATCAACGCAATGCCGATCGTTCCATATCGCGTATATTGAATGATCTTTTTTCGTCCTCTTTCGCCCTCCTTTGCCAGCTTGGACAGATGCGGGATCACGACCGTCAGAAGCTGCAAGATGATCGATGCGCTGATATAGGGCATAATGCCTAGCGCAAAGATTGTGAGTCGAGACAGGGCGCCGCCGGAGAAAATATCTAAAAATCCGAGCAGCGCGCCGCCTTCTTTGAGAAGAAATTTGGCTAATTCCTCATTATTAATACCGGGCGTGGGGACATGCGCCCCCACCCGATACACTGCCAACATCAGCAGAGTGAACAGGATCCGGGTGCGCAACTCCGGTATTTTGAAGATATTCTGAAAACTCGTAATGAGTCGTTCAAACACCGGCGATAACCTCAGCCCGCCCGCCGGCGGCCCGGATCTTTTCCTCCGCTGATTTGCTGAATTTGTGGGCTTGAATGATCATCGGTCGAGTCATGTCGCCGTGGCCGAGAATCTTCACCGGCTGGCTCTTCCGTTTGATCAAACGAGCATCCACCATGGTCTGAGGCGTCACCTCGTCAACCGACCCCAAATTGGCGAGCGCCTTCAAATTGACGACCGAGTACGTGATCCGAAATGGATTGGTAAACCCAAACTTCGGGACACGGCGGGCCAACGGCATCTGCCCACCTTCAAACCCCGGCCGCTTTCCCCCGCCTGACCGCGCAAGCAAGCCCTTATGCCCTTTGGTCGCTGTTTTCCCATGGCCGGACCCCGGACCTCGTCCGATTCGTTTCGGTTTTTTCGTGGCCCCCCTGGAGGGCGCGAGTTCATGGAGTTTCATAACGCCTTCACTTCCAACAAATAGGACACTTTGGCGATCATCCCTTGGACTTGTGGTGTATCCGGTCTGGTCACCGCATCATGCACTTTTCGCAAGCCCAACCCACGCAAGACCAGTCGATGCCGATACGGAGTGCCAATTGGGCTTCGTCTCAGTCTTATTGAAAGGCCGGATCCGGCATTACTGGCGTTAGCCATGCGCGCCCCCTATCGTCTCAGGCCGGCTTCGACGGATGCGTGTCACCTCTTCGGGATCCCTCAGTTGGCACAGACCGTCCAGTGTGGCCCTGACCGTATTGAAAGGATTACCGCGTCCTAATGTCTTTGCAATAATGTTGTGCGCCCCCGCCAATTCCACCACGGCCCGGACCGCGCCGCCGGCGATAATGCCTGTTCCCGCAGCGGCCGGTTTGAGCAGGACATGTTCGGCGCCGAACAGCCCATGCACCTGGTGAGGGATGGTCTGATCTTTCAGCGGGACATGCACCAAATGTTTTTTGGCTTGCTCAACGGCCTTCGAAATAGCGGCAGGCACCTCGGCGGCCTTTCCTTTCCCGATGCCGACCCATCCTTGACCATCACCCACGACTACGAGCGCGCAAAAATTAAACCGCTTCCCGCCTTTCACCACTTTGGCGACACGATTAATGAAGACAACTTTATCCTTTAGGCTCAATTCATCGAGATTCACGCGCACGTCATCCTACTCCTCTCATTAGCACGCTGCCGAAAACCTCCAGCGCATTCATCTGCTCAGTTTCGCTGGATAGTCGCAGGTTTCGTTGTCACCAAAGTATGCCGGAACTTCGCTCTTTGTAGCTTGCTGAAAGTGTCTTGCGCAGCGTGGATATGACGACGGTCAAAACTTGAGCCCTCCCTCACGAGAGGCCTCGGCCAACGCTTTGATACGCCCGTGGTAGATATGGCCCCCTCGGTCAAAGACCACCGCTTCGACATTGGCTGCTTTGGCGCGATCCGCCAGCAGTTGCCCCACCGCCTTGGCAGCCTCTACCGGCTTGTTGGCCCCGATGGATGGTCGCAAATCCGTGTCGAGCGACGACGCAGCGGCCAGCGTCCGTCCTGTCGTGTCATCGATAATTTGGGCGTAAATATGGCTCTTGCTTCGAAATACATTCAGCCGCGGGCGTGCAGGTAGTCCGAAAATACGCTGACGCACACGGCGCTTCCGCCGTTCGAGCTTTCTGACTTTATCGTTGGCCATCAT
>DATFCE010000365.1:0-8451 GCA_035253365.1 Nitrospiraceae bacterium | reverse complement strand
CTGATTGATGGGCACATAGAACAACGCCAGATAGCCGAGGAACATGACCAGTTCGCCGACGGTCAGTGCACCGGACATGACTTCGTGCGACCCATACCATAAAATCAGCACCGTCCCCAGGCTGCCGATGAACATCATGCTCGGAGAATAGATCGACCAGAGGCACATGGTCCTTAAATTGCTCTCGCTATACTCACGGCTCAACCGATTGAACCGCTCCTGTTCCGTCGCCTGCCGGTTGAATCCGATCGTTTCACGAATCCCCGAGAGCGCATCCTGCAGATACGCGTTCAAGTCCGCCGCCGAGCGCCGAATGTCGTGATAGTAACCATGCACGCGTTTCGTAAATCCAAGCGCCGATAGGATCAGCAACGGAATCGGAAGCAGCGAGAGCAGAGCTAATTTCCAATTCAAGGCAAAGAGCAGAATAGTGATGCCGAGGAGCGTCAACGATGCGGTCAGCAATCCTTCCACGCCGTCGATAAAAATACGTTCTACGTGTTCGGTGTCGCTATTGACGCGGGACATGATCTCGCCCGTGGAACGGTTCTCGTAGTAACTCACCGAGAGCCGCTGCAGCGCGGCGAACACTTCATTGCGAAGGTCGAAGACCACCCGCTGCTCGAGCGTATTATTGAGACGTATCCGCAGGGATCCGAACACATTTCGCAAACCGTACGCCCCGAGGAGACCGGCGATGACCCACGGCAACAACTCCGCCCGATGCGCCTGAATCACATCATCGATGGTGATCTTGATCAACCAAGGCGGGACCAATTCGATGGCAGTCGTAAAGCCTGCGCAGGCCAGGGTGGTCAGCGCTAAAGCTCGATAGGGTCGGACGTATTGTAGAACTCGAAGAAGGGATTTCACGAAGAGAGACTTCGCACAATAGGCTGCTCAAAATGGTCGCCAATTACACCCACCCACCCCAAGCGCGCCAAAACGCGCCCCTTCCCGAGCGAGGCCGCAGGAGAGAAAAAACCGGAGGCGTACCGATATCTCACCCGCCCAACCCCGAGCCGGCCGAGACCGGCTCTTACCCAGAGGTACGTTGAGGATTTTTTCGATCCGAGAACGAAGCTAGGGAAGAGCGCGTCTCGGCGCGCCTGGGACAGGGCGGGTGTGAATATAGACTTTTTCAGCAGCCTAGATGACCGCGGCATGCTCTTTCCGCCAATACTGATCAAACTCATCAAGCTGCGTCAGTGTGGAGAGATCCGTCATTCGATCGAGGAAAACCTTGCCGTTCAGGTGATCCAGCTCATGTTGAATGCATACGGCAAACAGCCCGGTGGCCTCAAGATCCAGCGGCACCCCGGTCCGATCCAGCGCCTGTACACGAACCATGGAGGGACGCGTCACTTTGCCTCGCAGGCCATCCACGCTCAGACAACCCTCCCAATTCTCAACCTGTTGGGGACCATAGTAGACAATCGAGGGATTGATCAGAACGGTCTGCGGAAATCCTCCCTCCCCCGTATATTCCATCACCACAATCTGCTGAGAGCGAGCGACTTGAGGGGCGGCCAGGCCGATGCCTTCCGCATCATGCATGGTCTCCAACATATCATTGATCAACTCTTGCACGGCAGGCGTGTTGATGTCGGAAATAGGCAAGGGTTCCGCCGGTGTTCGAAGAACCGGATTTCCCAATTTTGCAATGGTCAACAGCGCCATAGAGACCTCATGACACAACCGCGCTCGGCTTCTCTCTTCGATACTTTTTATAACACAGCGCTTCTCAACGCCGCAACCCGCGAGGAGGTGCTGAAATTACGGCACGAGTTTGCGTGACCTACGAGGCTCGGGTAACTCGAGAGTCTCCTTGCTGGCATTCCACCATTCGCTCCATTCCTGCGCCCACTCGGCTCGCTCGTCTTTTGTTGAGCTGTCCCAGTCATGCATTTCGCTCTCGTGCCGCGTGAGCAGCCACAAGGAATTGATCGCGGTGATGGAGACAAACCGCTCCGGATCGGGCAATAGATCAATGAGAACAGGCACGACGGCCTTCTGACGAACATACCGGGCTTCAAACGCGGCCGATTTCCGGATGGTGGGGTTGGGATCTTTTGACATGGTTTCAATTGCGGACGGCGCAAGGCCGGGATCCAATCGTACCGCCGTGCGTAGCGCATGTTCCCGAATCCGGGGCAGTTCATTCGGTTGTTTGGCAACCTCGATGAGCGCCGAGGCCGCAGACGGATCTTTAATCATCATGATGGTTTCGATGGCATTGTACCGGACGCGTGGGCTCGGCATCGTCAAGGCTTTTGTCAAAACCGGCACCACCGGCGATCCGAGATGGACGAATTCACCCATCGCCCAGAATTCCTGCTTGCCGTCGAGCAGCGGAAGGAGCGCCTCCGCTCTCTTGATCTCGTCGGGCCCCAAGGGTTTCGAAGAGGGCGGGATAGACGTATCCGGAACCGGCCCCGATTTCGGAGGCGGCTCGTAGGGCATCTGTGCCAGGACTGCCGGCCGTTCGGCCTGGGCCGCCTCCAACCCGAATCCCATCGTCAACACGATGCCGAGCAGCATCGCCTGCCAAAAATGTCGCACCATGCGTGTCATACGGATCCTTTCTCTTTCGTGAGATCTATCCAGTCCAGCTTATCGCTCTGGCTGGCCGTCCTGGGTTGGTGGACCACCTGATAGAGGACCGGAAACACCACGAGGATAAGCGCCGCCGCCGTGAGCATGCCGCCGACGACTACCCGTGCCAGCGGCTGCTGAGCCTGCGATCCGATGCCCGTCGCGACGGCGGCCGGCAAAAGCCCGATCGCGGCTCCGAGCGTCGCCATGAGCACCGGCCTCATCTGCACATCCGCTCCTTTCAGAATCGCTTCCCTCAACGGCATGCCCGCGTCCCGAAACTCGCCGATGCGAGAGATCAGCAGCACGCCTCCCAGGATCGCCACGCCGAGCGTCGAGATGACGCCGACGGCCGCCGAGATGCTGAACGGAGTGCCGGTCATCACGAGCGCCAGCACGCCGCCGATCAACGCAAACGGCACGGTGACTAAAACCAGCAGCGCATCGCGCAGGGAGTTAAAGGTAGTGTACAGCAAAAAGAGGATGGCCAGCAGGCTGATCGGCACGATCAAGGTGAGGCGTTGCTGCTCGCGTTTGAGCTGATCGTACTGCCCTGCCCATTCGAGCCGATAGCGTTCCGGCAATGTCACGTCGCGGGCTAAGCGGGCTTGGGCTTCCTCGACGGTACTGGCCAAGTCACGGCCACGAACACTGAACTTAATGGGAATATACCGTTCGTTATTTTCGCGATAAATAATGAACGCGCCTGTTTGCACCGTGATGTTCGCGAGTTGTTTGAGCGGAATTCTCGCTCCGTCCGGCGTGCTGACTAGAATATTGCCGATGGCTTCCACGTCCTGCCGGTACTCGGGCAGAAACCGCACGACGAGATCGAATGAGCGCTCCCCTTCGAACACCCGGCTGATGCCCTGCCCTCCGATCGCCGCCTGCACGACCGCGTTGACGTCGGACACGAGCAATCCATAACGGGCACAGGCCTGACGATCCACTTGAATAACGAGATTGGGTTGGCCCATAAGATGGAAAATGCCGAGATCCTTGACGCCGGTGATCTGCTTCATGACATTTTCAATCTCCCGTGCTTTCGCTTCCAGCACTTTGAGATCGGGGCCGAACAGCTTGATCGAATTTTCGCCCTTCACGCCTGACATCGCTTCCTCGACATTGTCCTGAATCACCTGCGAAAAATTGAACGTCACCCCCGGGATGGTCACGAATGACTTCTCGATCTCTTCGATGAGGATATCTTTACTCGTCACCTCGGGCCGCCATTCTTTCCGCGGTTTCAAGCCGACGAGAAATTCGGCATTGAAAAAGCTGGTCGGGTCCGTGCCGTCATCGGGCCGGCCGAGTTGCGCGACCACGTTCACCACTTCCGGAAACCGCCGGAAGATGTCCTTCACCTCCGTGGTCAACTGGCTGGCCTGCTCAAATGAAATATCCACAGGCATCGTCGCTCGAACCCATAAATTCCCTTCCTCGAGAGCCGGCATGAATTCTCCGCCGATGAACTGCATCGCCACCAAGGCGACGGTGAGCAGCACGACGGCGCCGCCGATCACCAACGCCTGCCGGCTCAATGCTTTCCGAAGAACAGAAAGATAGGCGCGCCGAATGACGCGCACGACGGCCGTATCCTGCTCCCGTAAAGGTCCCGTCAAGAGCAGAGCGCACAGCGCGGGGGCCAGCGTGAACGCGATAATGAGCGCGCCCAACAAAGCAAATCCGTACGTGATCGACATGGGCGCGAAAATCTTTCCCGGCACCCCGGTCATCGTAAAGAGCGGGATGAACGCCACGACGATGATGGCCGTCGAGAAAAAGATGGGACGCCCGACTTGCCGCGCCGCCCGGACGATGTGCTGTGGAATGGTCAGCCCGGATCCCAGATGATGGCTGATGTGGAAAAAAATGCTTTCCACCATGATCAGCGCGGCATCGACGATGATGCCGAAGTCGATGGCCCCCAAGGAAATCAAGTTCGCCGATTGCCCGATGAGCACCATCATGGAAAACGTGAACAGGAGAGACATGGGAATCGTCACGGAGACGATCAGCGCGGCGCGCAGGTTCCCCAAAAAGATAAAGAGAATGAGGAAAACGAGCACCATGCCGCTGATCAAAATATCGGTCACGGTCTCGATGGTCGTGTGCAGCAGCACGGTGCGATCGTAGACGGTCTTGACCTGCACGCCTTTGGGCAGCTTCCAGGTGTTGAGCTCTTCAACCTTGCGCTTGACCTGCTCCAGAACCGAGATGGCCTGCGCCCCACGCTGGAGCAGCACGACGCCTTCCACCACGTCGTCGTGACTGTCAATGGCGACCTTACCCAGGCGCACCTGATGCCCCACGCTCACCGCGCCGAGATTCCTGACGAAGACCGGGGTCCCGCCTTTTTCGGCGACCATGACGTTTTCGATATCATCCAAGCTATCGATCAAGCCGACCCCCCGGACGTTGTAGTTCTGAGCGCCGACGGTCAGATAGTTGCCTCCGACGTTGGCGTTGCTGTTGCCTAAAGCCGTCAGCACCTGCGAGAGGCTGACGCCGTAGCTTAAAAGCGCATTGGGATTGAGATCGACATGGTATTGCTTCGTCGTCCCTCCGAACCCTGTTACGTCGATGACGCCGGGGACGCGCTTGAACTCGCGCTTGAGCTGCCAATCCTGAATTGTCTTCAGGTCCGTCAGACTTTGCTTGTCGCCCACCAATTCGTAGCGATAAATCTCGGCCAGCGCCCACCACGGCGAGAGCGTCGGTTGCACTTGTTCAGGAAACGCCACCATAGCGAGCCGGTTCAACACTTCTTGCCGGTCGAAAAAGTAATTGGTGCCGAAGTCAAAGTAAATTTTGATGTCGTTGAGCCCGAAAATCGATAATGAGCGGATCGCCGTCAGGCCCGGCATCCCGGTGAGCATGATTTCGGTGGGGATGCTGATTTGCCGTTCGATTTCTTCTGCGGACCACCCCGGATATTGGGTGATCACCTCAATCATCGGCGGAGACGGATCAGGGTAGGCTTCGACGTTTAAAATGTGAAACGCGTATAGTCCACCGAACAGAAGAATGACGCCCAAGAGACAAACCATGACGCGTTGCAACAACGCCATCTCGACGATCCTGACAATCATGAGGTCATGGCTCCATCCTGTCGGTCACATCGAAAGATCATGCACATTGATGCCGAGATACCGGGCCAATGAGGGACTGAGGACGAAAGTGAGCAGGTATGAAGAGCAGCGGCGGATCAACCCTTGGCTTCTTTGGCTTTGAGGAGAATCGCGCCTTTTGTGACCACTCGGTCACCGGGTTTTAATCCGTCGAGGATACGCACGAGGTCCGGAGAAGCCGTGCCGATTTTGACCTCGTGCTTCACGTAGTGGTCATCCGCTTCCGCCACATAGACGTATTCTTTGCCATCGATCTCCAACACCGCTTCTTTAGGAACCGCAATGAAAGAAGTGCCGTCGCCAAGATCAATGTTCAATCTGGCGAACATCTCCGGTTTCAATCGGTGATCCTCGTTGTTGACCCACGCGCGAACCTTGATGGTGCGTGTGGTCGGATCGACGACATCGCCGATGGCGGCAATCGCACCTGGGAAGATCACCCCCGGATACGCCTCGACGGTCACCGTCGCCACCTGCCCCCCGTGCACGAGGCCGAGATCCCGCTCATAGACGTCCGCCACGACTTGCAGCATGTCCAGGTTGGCAACGGTAAAGAGTACCTGGCTTGAATCTCCCCCGACCGACTGCCCCGGCGTCACGGTTCGTTCGACGACCGTGCCGGTCAACGGGCTTCGCATCTCGAAGCGCGATGTAATCTTCTGATCGGCAAGCGGCTTTTCCAATTCGGCGGCGGGCACGCGGAGAGACAGCAGCCGCTCTTTGGCGCGACGGAACTCGGCACGCGCCTTGATAAGATCGTTTTCTGCCTGTTTCAAATCTTTTAACGGCAGGGCTTTGCTTTCATAGAGATCTTTTGCTAACTCGTGCGCGCGCATCGCATAGGTCAACTCCGAGTGTTCTTTCACGAACTCGGAGTAGGCCTGTGCGATATCGGGGCTATCCACGACCAGCAGGACATCGCCGGCCTTGACGCGATCGCCCAACCTCGCCCGCACTTCCAAGACGCGGCCCTGCACGGGCGAGGATACCTTCGAATAGCGATCTTCTCCGTAGGCCACCTTCCCGGCAAGGCTCAAGACCGGCTTGCCCGGACTCGAAGACACGACGGTGGTTTCGATGCGATTCGAAATGCCGGGACTCTGAGCCGGCGCGCTGCTGATCGACGGCGTGGCCGCGTTCGAGGCGACAGGTTCTTCATGCCGGCCGCATCCGGCCGGCGCCACGCATATCGCGGTCACCATCGCCACCTTCAGCCACCGGCTCATGAGGTAATCTCCCGGCCGACCGCGCTCTCAAGGAGAAACACATTGCGCTGGTAATTGAAGAGCGTCTCGATATAATTTTGCTGAATCGTCTTGGAGGTTCGCGCCGCATCGAGCAGTTCGATGATCGTGGCGCCCCCGCGCTCATAGGCCTTCTCCACGATCGTAACCGTCAAACGGGCGTCTTCCAGCACGCCGGCTCGATAGGCTTCCACGAGACGGCGGCTCTGCACAAGATTGCGATAGGCAATATCCACCTGACTTTCGACCTCGATCAATGTTTTCTTGAGATCGGCTTCAGCGACCTTAGCCGACACTTCAGCCTGCGCGATGCCGCCCTGATTGCGATTAAAGAGAGGAAGCGGCACTCCCACGCTCAACCCAAACTGCTGGGGATTGTCGGGACCCCGCCGGCCTTGTACGGCATACCCACCCCCAAGCGTCACATCCGGATAGCGATACGCCTGGGCCAATTTCAAATCCGCGACCCGTTGGGATTGCGTCAACCGTTTCATGCGAATATCCGGACGGGCCTCCAAGGCGACGATCTGTAGATGTTCAACATCGGGTTCGACCCTATGATAATCAAGTTCCGTGGTAAGAAGAAGGTCGGTCGCCGGTGTCAGGCTCAACAGCACGCGTAAATCATTCCGCGCCGTATCGGTTTCTTGAATCGCCTGGATCACTTGCGACTGAAAATCGACGACCTGCAGGCGAATACGAATCAAATCGACTTCCGCAATGTAACCTTTTTTGAACCGTATCGAATTGATCTCCAGAATCCGGGCAAATCGATCGCGGTTCTCTTCCGCCAACGCCAAGCGCCGCTGAGCCAACTGCACCCGATAATAGGCATCCTTGACGGTGAACCCTAATTGGCGGATCGCGTCCTCGAAATTCGCCTCCGCGGATTGCGCGCCGAATGCCGCGCTTTCGATCCGGAAGCCGCGCTTGCCGGCCATTTCAAAAAGTTGTTGGACGTTGGGATAGACTTGACCGCTGTTCGAGGGGGTGAACCCTAACGTGAACGAGGCCACCGTGCCGATGGACAGGACCGGATTCGGAAACAACCGCGCCGTGATCTGCTGGCCGCGGGCATAATCGATTCCGAACCCGGTGACGATTAGATCAAGATTCTGCCGGAGAAACAGCGCCAGAGCATCGTTCAGGCTGAGACGCAGGATCGGCTGTGCGCGGCTGTCAGTCTTGGGAGGATCGCCCGCGGGCGCCGCGACGCCGGGAGCAGGCGTCACGATTGCCGGTATCATACACAGGGCCACCCCCAGGACAACCGGCCACGCCCATCGGGAAATCCGTTCCCTAATAAGATGTCGCCACATGAGTCGATACGTGAAATCTCATACCAGCTGACCCGTATAGCCTCTCAAACACATTATTATACTGGTTTTTGAAAAGTCTTGGATAGAGTGAAGTTCTGCTAGTAGAGTTTGAGCTCCGTCCACGCCCGGTCATACAGCCTGATGGCTTCTCCCACGTCATGC
>DATFCE010000364.1:0-2341 GCA_035253365.1 Nitrospiraceae bacterium | reverse complement strand
TACCCTGCGCCATACCTGAGGCCCTCCGCCGGGGGTGACGCTGTCGCTCCATCTATCCGGCGTCCTTCGTCCACAGACCTTCACTGACGCGGACGCGATGCCCGACCGGGATCGTCTGATTCACAACACCCTATGACGCCCCCATTGCAAGGATCCTCATGGGCGTGCGCGGCACGGCCGGTTTTTCTTCTCGATCGCACCGTGAACGCTGTCTTCTTCGCGACAACGATACACCTGCGTCTGCTTCTCCTGATGCCGGCCGGATATGACATCTCCCTTGGCTTTCTGCATCTGCATGGCGGACATTTTCGCATGTCGCTCTTCGTCTGCTTTGCCGCTGCTTGCGCCAGAGCATGGCGTGCCGGACAGCGCAGCGGCGTGCCCCCGCGCGAAGCGCTGCGGAGCCCTCTTCTCTTGTTCCTGGCCTCCGTCCTTCTCTACAGCTTGCCTGCGCCGGGGCTCGGCTCCGGTGATACCACCCCCGCCCGGTATCTTCCCTTCAGTCTTGTCCATGAGCACGATTTCGATCTGGATGAGTTCACCTTCACGAGCGGGGGCCGGCGCTATTTTATTGAACAGATGAAGGATCACGTGGTGTCGTCATACCCGCCATGGGCCGCGGTTCTGGCCACGCCCGTTTATCTGGTTCCCATTTTGTCCGGGGTCGGGCCGGAGTCCCCTCTGGTGGCGGACTTGGAGAAACGATCGGCGACGTTGATCACAGCCTGTTCGGTTCTGGTGCTGCTCTTCGCGTTACGGCGGGTCACGTCAGAGTGGCAGGCTTGGGCCATTGCCGTGATTTATGCATTCGGAACCAGCAGCTTCAGCGTCAGCAGCCAGGCGCTGTGGCAACACGGCTCCAGTCAACTCTTTCTCTCGCTCGCGATCTATTGCCTCATCAGAGGCCTCAAGGAACCGAGGTTTTCAGTCCTGGCCGTCCTTCCTCTCGGCGCCGCCGTCATTTGCCGGCCATTGGATGTGGTCATGGCCGTGCCTATCGTCATGTACCTTTTTCATGATCGGCGCGCACACGCGATCGGAATCCTGCTGGCGGGCATCCCGGCTGTGGCCCTGTTCATGGCGTACAATACCGTGTACTTTGGGTCTCCGTTTATCACCGGCTTTGGAGGAACGATCGTCAGCCCATCGTCGTTCGTGGACACTCAGCTCTCGTGGTTCAACACGCCGCTGCTCGAAGGATTGCTCGGAATCCTAGCCAGTCCGGGGCGCGGCCTTTTAATGTATTCACCAATTTTTGTGTTTTCCTTTGTCGGCATGGTGATGGTGTGGAAGAACCCCGGAAATCATTTGTTCAAATATCTCAGTCTTGGGGTCGTTTTATTGCTGCTGCCCATCGCGACGATCGGCCATTGGTGGGGCGGCCATTGCTATGGACCGCGGCTCTTGGCGGATGCGACCCCTATCCTGTGCCTCCTTTTGGTGCCCGCATTTGAATTGTTTAAACAACAAACCTGGCTCAAATCTCTCGCCGTCTGTCTGACGGCCTTTTCTATCGGCATGCATGCCCTGGGAGCGTTCAACGATGACAGCTGGAACAGATATCCGAACGATATCAATATATATCCCGAGCGTCTTTGGTCTTGGGCGGAGAGCCCCCCGCTCTACAATGCCGCCAGACTGATCGACCGGTTCTGAAGGAAAGACTAGAAAATCATTAATGGATCGGCGACGGTTCCTTCTCAGCAGGTCTTGGCGCGCGCTCTTTCTTATACTCCTCCACGACCTTGCTGCTGGTAACGAGCGCCATCGATTCTTCCGTAGCCTGAACTCGAAGCCCTCGTTTTCCCTTGAGATCGTTTAAATAAACCCGCCCATCTTCCACACTCTGGTTGTCCGCTGAGACCGGGATGGGCCGCTCACTAAGGATAGCCTTAATCGTTTCATTTCCAAACGGCGCACCGATGAGGAACTGTTCCGGTGCAGACTGATCGCCGAATACGTAGTTTCGACCCGCTTTGATCAGTTCCTGCCCGCGAAACATATTCGGAACCATGTGAACGACAGTGCCGTCCGCTTGGAAATAGTCGAGTTTGAGATAACCGTCGCGAGTGGACTGAAGAAAGATAATGAGATGTTCGCCTTCCACATATCGTCCATCTTCTTTATTGGCCCAGAGCCGCAGCCCAAATGAGGCGGTTTTCGGCGTGAACGTCGACTGAGCCTCCTTCGAAATCTCTTTTGCCGTGACTCGTTGGCGAATCAATTCTTCCATTGAGACGGGGCTGATCTTGGCCGTAATGGTGACGCAGATCTCCTGCGCCTTCTTCTCCTCTTTTTCTATTTCCGTATGTTCCAGCATCGCCGCGCTCGCTGTCTGAAT
>DATFCE010000363.1:0-3751 GCA_035253365.1 Nitrospiraceae bacterium | reverse complement strand
GAATGTGCTCGCTCGATGCGCGCAATAGAGGGCTATCCATCCACTCTCCCGCTAGGATATGGAAAAGAAGTGAGTGCGCAGCGAAACTGATTCCCAGCCTGGGAGACGGCGGGGTAAGGTAGGAATTTGGAACCATCTTGACCCAATTTACAACTTCAGTTAGCGTAGCCGCGCTTCACGAAGCTTGAATATGAAAAGATCATTGGCGAAGCGTCGTATCTCTAAGAAGAGCGGCATGACGGTGGTCGGTCTCATGTCGGGGACGTCGGCGGACGGCGTCGATGCCGCATTGGTGCGGATTAGCGGGACAGGACATGATCTCCGCGTGCAGCCGATTGCCTTTCGAGCGTATCCCTATCCCAAACATCTACAGGAACGTATTCTCACGGCGGCTGTCAAGGGAACCGTGGCAGAGGTCTGCCATCTCAACGCCGTGCTCGGCGAATGGTTTGCGCGCGCGTCGTTGCGGGTCATCGCGCGCGCGGGGTTTCTCCCAGGGCACATTGATTTGATCGGCTCACACGGACAAACGATTCACCACTTGCCCACCGCCACACTCGAGCCCGGTGTCGGCCGTATCCGGTCTACCTTGCAGCTCGCCGAGCCGTCGATCATTGCCGAACGCACCGGCATTACGACGGTGGCGGATTATCGGCCTCGAGATATGGCGGCGGGGGGGCAGGGGGCGCCCCTGACCCCGTATGCCCATTACGTGTTGCTTCGCCATCCGAAGCGGTCTCGGCTGATCGTCAATCTCGGCGGTATCGGTAATGTGACCTTTCTGCCGGCTGGCGCTGGCGTGGACGACGTTCGAGCTTTCGACACGGGTCCCGGAAACATGGTGCTCGATGCGCTGATGCGCCGGCTTTCTCATGGCCGGCGGTCGATGGATCGCGGCGGCCGCACGGCAAGCCAAGGCACGGTGAATCCGCACTTGTTGCAAAAACTCCTGGCGCATCCGTTTCTACGACAGCGGCCGCCGAAATCCACTGGTCGTGAAGAATTTGGAGAGGCATTCATAGACCGCATGTTGACGTTCGCGGATACGGATCTTTCCATGCAAGATCTATTAGCGACCGCGTCGCTGTTTACGGCAATGACCGTCGGAGGTGCCCGGCGGTGGCTTCGTGGACCCGTTGATGAAGTGCTCGTCGGCGGCGGCGGCGCGTTGAATGGGACGCTGATGGCCGATCTCGCGGCGGTCTTCGACCCGACGCCCGTGAGGCGACTGGATGATGCCGGGTGGGACAGCAAAGCCTTTGAAGCGATCGCATTTGCGATGCTCGCCTATCAAACCATGCACGGCATCTGTGCGAATGTTCCCGCGGTGACCGGCGCCTCTCATCCGGTTGTGTTGGGCAAGATCGTGCCGGGACGGCGCGGCTGGAATGGTCTCTCAGGGAGATAGGGATGCTGATTGAGCCAATGATTCCGATCGTGATCGCCGCCGTTGTGTTGCTCACCCTGCTTGGGGTGTGGGTGGTAAAGATCGGACGGAAATCACACACCGAGGTTACGGCAACACAGGCCCACTCGATTCCGGCGGGGATTACTCTCTCTTCCCAACCGCTTCTTACAAGGGCGGAAGCGTCGGTCTACAATTTGCTTCGGCTGGCCGCACGGGATCACTATTTGGTGTTCTCGCAAATCCCGATTTGGTGCGTGGTGGAGATCAGCGCCGCGGATCAAAAGGTGCGCCAAGCCTTCCTGCAGCAGATCGCTCTGAAGCGGGTGGATTTCGCTCTTGTGCATCCCGGAACGTTGACGGTCGCGAAGGTGGTTGAACTGGAAGAGGGCACGGAGCCCAGCGCTCAGCGGCAGGCCCGGAATCGGTTAATCGACGAGATCCTGAAGACGGCGGGGATCGAGGTCGTCCGGCTGGCGCCTCAATCGTCCTCTTCTGTGCCGGACATCGCTGTCCTGTTGGATCTTGATCCCATTGAGCCGTGACAGACGCCTCAGCCGCTACGGCTTTCTGAGCGCTTTTTTCGCCAGCTCGGCTTCCTGTGTATTGGGGAAATCCAGCGCGATCCGTTCCAACAAAATCCGCGATTCGTTTACCTGTCCCAGTTTCTCGTACGTCAGCGCTTTCTTCAACGTCGCGGCCGCTAATTTCGGGCTCGCCGGATAGCGGGAGAGGACCAGTTCGAAGGACTGGATAGCCTCCCGATAACGACCCAAACGGAACTCGCATTCGCCGATCCAATATTGCGCGCTTGAGGCCAAGGGGGACTTTCCATGTAACGCGAGAAAAAAACGGAAGCCGGCCAGGGCGGCCTCGTAGTCCCGCTCGTGAAATTCCTTCATCACGCGATCGTACAGACGCTTGGGCGAGTCCGTTCGGGAAGGCGCGGCGTGCAAGGCCGGCGACGAAAAAGTCAGCATGATTAACACCAGAAGCCATTTCATGCGCGGCATTGTACCAAATTGGCTTTGAGGGACAAAAGAGAGGCGCTGAACGGCGGACATTCTTCACCGGAGGGCCCGCCTGTTCGGCTGAGGGAAGCGAATCGTCGGAAACGGTGAGACTCCAAAAAGCATGAGGTAGCGCTAGAGCCATTTCTTTGTTTTGAAGTACAGGACCATCAGTCCGCCGACGGTCGCCATGGCGGCGAGCACGATAGGATACCCCCACGGTGATTTCAGTTCAGGCATGTAGTCGAAGTTCATTCCATACACGCCCGCGATAAAGCTTAAGGGCATAAAAATGGTCGTGATGATCGTCAAGACTTTCATCACCGCGGTCATCCGGTTGCTGATGCTGGAGAGATAAATGTCCAGCATGCCGGCCACCATGTCGCGCAATGTTTCCACCGTGTCGATGACTTGAATCGTATGATCGTAGACGTCGCGTAAATATGGCCGAGTGGTATCTGTAATGAAACGAGTTCCCTCCCGATCGAGGCCGCGGATCACTTCCCGTAGCGGCCACACGGCCCGGCGGACGAACAGCAACTCCCGCTTGAGCGCGTAAATATCATGGAGGGTCTGCGGACCCGGATCGCTGAGAACCCGGTCTTCGACCCGCTCGCTTTTTTCTCCCAGGACTTCCAGCACGGCGAAATAACTGTCCACGATCGCGTCGATGAGACTATACATCAGATAGTCGGCGCTCAACGTCCTGAGCCGCCCCTTGCCGGTGCGTAGCCGTTCACGAATGGGAGAGAAGACATCGCCTCCGTTCTCTTGAAACGAGACGACGAGGCGGCCCGCATAGACGATACTGATCTGTTCGGTGAAGATCACCGAGCGGTTCCCTTCGCAGTACAACATTTTGAGAACAACGTAGCCGTACTCTCCATACTCTTCGCCTTTGGGGCGCTGTTCGGTATTGACCACATCTTCCAACAGCAAGGCATGCAATTGAAACAACGCACCCAAGCGTTCGATGAGCGCGACGTCGTGGATACCCCCGACGTTCAACCACGTGATGCTGTCCGGTTCTTTTTCCGCCAGCGCGGTCGCGACCTCCTCGACGGTGTGCAGTTCGCGCTCGAGACACTCGTGCTCCCGGTACTGAAACAGCGTCAGCCGTATGCGATCGGTTTTTCTCTCGCCGATATGCACCAGCGTGCCGGGTGGAAGGCCGGCCTTCTGCGATTGCCGCCGCTTTCTGGTCATGTCAGAAGTGCGCATCGAGCCTTTCATGCCACGACAGATACACCGGCATCAGCTAACGTAAAAGTTCTTGTCCCACGCATGTTGGGCGAGATGGAGGGCCAATGCTGGTTCAACGGGGGAATCTTTGTCG
>DATFCE010000362.1:0-7258 GCA_035253365.1 Nitrospiraceae bacterium | reverse complement strand
GACATTCGCCGTCTCTTGCAGGAAGCGGAGCGCCGCGCGCAGGAATTGCGGGAGAAGCAGGAGCAATTAATTCAAGCGGCCAAGCTCGCCAGCCTCGGGGAAATGGCCACGGGGGTGGCCCATGAAATCAACAATCCCCTTAACAATATTGCGCTTGTGGTGGGTAATCTTCTCGAGCGTCTGAAGCGTGGCTGTCTCGACCCGGACACGCTCCCTCGGCAACTCCAATCCACGATGAGCCAGGTTGAGAAGGCCGCGATCATTGTCGACCATCTTCGGACCTTCGCGCGTCCGGCGACGATGCCGCACGAGTCGATCTCGATCAACGAGGTCGTTCGGTCGGCGGTGTCGCTGACGCAGACACAATTCAGGCACGCCGATATCGACCTCACCGTGGACCTCACGAACAGCAATCCCGCGGTGCTGGGCAATGCGATTCATCTGGAGCAGGTTCTCATCAATCTGTTGACAAATGCGCGGGATGCCGTGCAGGGTGCTCCCAAAAAAGCCGTTCACATCGGCAGCGCGCTGGAGGGAAGCGATGTCACGGTGACCGTCGCCGATACCGGAAGCGGCATTCCAAAAGATCTCCAAGCCCGTATCTTCGATCCCTTCTTTACGACCAAGGACGTGGGAAAAGGCACGGGGTTGGGATTGTCGATCAGCTATGGGATCATCCAGGACCATGGCGGCGAGATTACGGTGGAAAGTATACCGGCGAGCGGCGCGAAGTTTACGGTGCGGCTGCCGCTCGCGCCCGATCCCTCCCAGCCGGGACACGCATGACAATGAAACAAGAGGATCATTCTTATGTTTGAATGCAATTCGCTCGTGCCTTGTCCGCCCGCGGCAGTGAGCCGCACGCCGCTTCGGGTATGGCTGGGCGATCCCAATCAACGCGACATGCCCGCTCCGTACGTGGAGGGTCGCTCGCCGACCTTCGACCTTCAGGCGCCGAAAATTCTGCTGGTCGATGACGATCCGGTTCTCTTGGAATCCCTGGCGGACCTCATTCATCTTCGCATGCCACAGGCGCGACTGACCACGTGTTTATCGGGCGCCGCGGCGCTTGGATTGGCGGCGGCCTCGGATTTCCATGCAATTGTGACCGATGTGAAGATGCCGGAGATGGACGGTCTCACCTTGATGGCTCAACTCCGGCAGCAACGCCCCTTCACGCCGATCCTCGTCATCACGGGACATGGCGATCAGGAGCTACGCGCCAAAGCGGCCAGCCTCGGCGCGTTCGCCTTTATTCAAAAGCCGCTCAACCGGGACCTCTTCATGGCTTCGCTCCATCAGGCCCTCATGCAACGCGTATCCGGCGGGGAAGGCACGGCATAGCAGGCGTCTTTCCAATGCGGTGGCACTACGGCTGAACGATCGCCGATTCTTCCTCTTTGTACTCCTCTTCATAGATTCGATACGCCGCGATGGCGATCGCCAGAAGGATCGGCCCGAGGAAGAGGCCGATGAAACCGAAGTAGGCCAGTCCCCCGATCGACGCGAAGAAGAGAAAGAGCACCGGCAGCTCCGCGCCTGAGCCGATCAGGAGCGGTTGGATGATGTTATCCATGATGCCCACCAATCCGCCGCCGACCGCGATCATGACGAAGCCTTTCCACACCGCATCGGTCATGAACAAATAGACCGCCACCGGGCCCCAGACAAGAAACGTTCCCCCGAACGGCAGCAAGGACAAGACGGCGCTGATCGCGCCGAGGAAGACGGGAAACGGGACGCCCAACAGCCAATACGTCAGGCCGGCCACCGCGCCTTGGGCGATGGCGGTGAGCAAGGTGCCTCGGACCACCGCGGTCACCGTGGTATTGAGCCGATCGAACAAGGTGGCCTTATGCGCGTCATCCAACGGCACGGACCGGTACAAGCGTTCGTACAGCTTATCGCCGTCTCGGAACAGAAAAAACAAGGTGAACAACATCACTAAGAAATCGGTGATGAACGCCACGGCGTTCTTGGCGATATCCCCGGCCTGAGCCAGCAGGAACCCGCTGACCACTTTCCCCCCTTCGACAATCGACCCTTCAAATTCTTTGTGCGACACGACCAGGCGCCCGATCCATTCCTGACTATACTTTCCGATGATTGGAAGATGGGAAATGTATTCCCCCGTTTGCTTGACGCCGCCGGTCTTGGCCCATTCCACGATCTGCTCGTAGGCGCTGATACTTTCCTGAATAAGCAGCACCACGATATAGGCCGCGGGCGCGACGGCCAGCGCCAGCACCGCGAAGGTGAGAATCCCCGCCGCGATATTTTCCCGGTTGCCCAAATACCGATGCAGGCCCTGGTACAGCGGGTACGCCATCTTGGCCAAGATGGCCGCCCACAAGATCGGCATGATGAACGGCGAGAAAATGAGACCCAGCGCGTACAGGAGCAGCAGAAAAAGCGCGATAAAGGTCACGGAAAAAATTCCGCGGCGCGTGGTCTTGTTCAATCCGGAAAGGGTGAATCGCTCGTCCGCCATTTTTCTGTAAAGTTTTGAGTTGTGAGTTAAGTTTTCTGGAACTAAACACTCAAAATTAAAAACTAAAACTAAAGACTCATGATCGCTTCATCGGCCAACGCGGCCGCATCAAGCGACGCCGTCGTGGCGCCACCACCACATTGACGGCGCCGATGGAGGAGCCGCCTTGGCCGTCGCTCACGACGTACCCGAAGCTTCCCGTGCCGTTGAATCCCGGATCGGGATGATAGGTCACCATGCCGTCGGAAAGGCGCACCGTGCCGTGCGTCTCGGCGATCGCGATCACCGCCGTGACCTCCAGCGGATCGTTGTCCGGATCGGTGTCATTGGCGGTCAGGTCGCTGGCAGGAAACGTCAGCGCCGTGTCCTGGACCGTGCTTTTGATAT
This sequence comes from Nitrospiraceae bacterium, assembly GCA_035253365.1. Lineage (GTDB taxonomy): Bacteria > Nitrospirota > Nitrospiria > Nitrospirales > Nitrospiraceae > DATFCE01. The sequence goes on along the minus strand of DATFCE010000362.1, from coordinate 4,380 downwards.
CCGGATGGGCGACGGGCGGGTCGTTGATCGGGTTGTCGGTGTGGCAATGGAGCGGCAGAAGCGCCGCAATATTGCCGTTCAGGTTCGTCCGCGCGGCTTGAGGCTCGGTCTGGGACGTGTCGCCGATGGCCTGGAAGGCTCTGCCCAGAAGAAACGGGGTGACGAGCGTCGTGACCGTCCCCATCAACACCAGCATCGAAAATAAGTCCTGCGTGATGAATCCGTTGAACAAGGCGACATTTGCGATGACAAGCTCCATGATGCCCCGGCCGTTGACTCCGCAGCCCAAGGCCCAGCTTTCCGCTTGGCTCAAGCCGGCGAGCCGTCCGCCCCAATAGCCGCCCAATAATTTTCCGCCGAACGCGGCCGCCAAGATCGATACGACCAGCGGCCACTGCGTCAGTGACGCCATGTGAAACTCCAGCCCGATCACGGCGAAAAAGATGGGTCCGAGAAAGCCCATGGTGATGCTGGAGGCGATGCGCTCGACCGCCTCATAGTTGGCGCGTCCCACGGCGTCATGTCCCAAAATCATGGCGCCGAAAAAAGCCCCGACGATGAAATGCAAACCGATCAAATCCGAGACCGCGGCAAAGCCCAGCACGAAGAGCAGCACGATGGCGAACATGGGTTCTTTGCCCTTGAGCCGCAGCAATAGAAGGCCAAGCAGCTTCCTGGAGACGGGAATCCGGCCGCTCGAATAGCGGATCAAACGCGCGGCCACAATGATGGCCGCCATGAACAGGACTGTTTTCGTCAACGACCACGACGCAACCGCCAGCACGCGCTGCCAGCCGCTGTCTCCGGTTTGAAGCTCCAGGACCACGCCCAGCACGAGCAGAGACGCCACATCATTCATCACCGCGGCGGCGATAATTTTCTCGCCCACGTCCGTGCGCAACTTGCCGAGATCCATCAGAATACGCACGCTCACCGGCAGCGCGGTAATCGCGATGCACAAGCTCAGAAAAATCACCCGCAAATGATCGAATCCGAACGCGATCCCCAAGATGGCCCCCATCCCCAGCGGCGTCAGAAAGGCCATGATGCCGACCCAAACCCCCTTGCCCTGAAACGCTTTCGCCAACTTGTGGGGGTCCATTTCCAGGCCGGCGTGAAAGACGAGCAGCAGCACGCCGAGTTCGGCGATCGTGCGGATTTCCGGGGTAACCTGAATGTAATTCAGCATCGAGGGGCCGAGGATTACGCCGGCGGCGATTTCCCCCAGCATGGCGGGCTGGCCGTAATGCTCCGCGATCTCACCCGCGATGCGGGAGACGACGAGCAAGAGAAGGATGGATTCAATCAGCGGCATCTGTCCGTATGGCAGCGTTCCAGGTCCTGATCGACGGCGGGCGTGTGCGACATTCCATAGCCCACATTATTCATGGCAGTTCGTGATGAAACCGCCCAGACGCCAGGCGAGACGGGCGCGCGGAGCCCTCAGAGGCCGAGGCGTACTTGAAACAGTACGGTGAGGCCAAGGAAGGCGAGCCCGCCCGCTTGGGGTGCGGGAATGCCGCAGCCAAGTGCGTCGCAGCGGCGTATCGGCGGTTGCAGTAGAAGCGTCCATGAATAATGTGGGCTAGTGTAGAACTACCGAGGGCCGAAAGTCGAGACACGGAGGTCAGCCGGCATGAGAAGCGTCATACGACGCGCGGTGTGGTTGTATTTACACCCGCCCACCCCGGTCGTTATCTCACCTTCGATTTTCACCCTCCGGTCCCCAGGCGGTATCTCACCCGCTCGCCCCGCGCGCGGATGCGCGTTCTCACCCGCAGGACGCGCCTTTTCCCGTGGCCCGAGCAGTCTGCCGGTCGAGCGCGTGCGCTAAGGTCTGGGGCAGCGCGGCGGATTCCAGGCGTTCCAGGGGGACGGGGAGCGCCATGGACCAATTCGGATATTTGCCGGCCGCGCCGGGCATGTTGGGACGGTCGGGACTCTGGCAGGCATCGTCCAAGGAGGCCATGACAATGGCGGACGGCGCCTCGGCGAGCCGCTCGTACGTTCGCTGGATCGCCAAGGCGGTGTTGACCGTCTCTTCCAGCCCCGTCACATTCTGCACTTTTCGGTGAAGCTCCTCGATCTTGGATTCATCCGGGTTTAACCCGAGCCGCCGTTGGGTGCGCAGATCAGCGCCGGTCCAGACCCCGGCGAGCGTGGGCAGATCGTGCGTGCTGACGGCTGCCAAGGCCTTGGCCGGATACTGTGGCGGGGGCTGCTCCTCGAACCATAACAGGCGATACGACAGGATGTCATGGTCGCTGAGCCGTTCGCGGACCCCTTGCTCCACCGTTCCCAAATCTTCTCCGACGACGATGGCTTGGGCGCGTCGGCTCTCGAGCGCGACAATCGCCAAGAGATCGTCGGCGGGATAGCGGACATAGGCGCCTTCTTTCGGTTTTCTCCCTTGGGGCGTCCACCAGAGCCGGAAGAGGCCCATCACGTGATCGATGCGCAGTCCCCCGCCATGCCGCAAGGCGGCGCGGATGGTTTGGATAAACGGCTCATAGCCGGCCGCGGCCAACTTGTGCGGGATAAACGGCGGCAGCCCCCAATCCTGACCGTCCACGCTGAACAGATCGGGGGGCGCGCCGACGGTCATGTTCATTGCCAAGAGATCCTGCCAAGTCCACGCATCGGCGCCGTCGGGCGAGAAACCGACCGGCAGATCCTGCATGAGGCGCACCGATTCGGACGCGCGGGCCAATTGCCGGTCCAGGAGCCACTGCAACCACTCATGGTATTGCACGCGCGAGTCGTGATCCCGAACAAACGTCACGATATCCGGTGAATCGGGGCGGCGGTACGTCATCGGCCATTGCCGCCAATCTTTGCCGTGCTGTTCAGCCAAAACGCAAAAGACGGCAAACTGACGGAGCGTCTTCCCTTGGGTGTCGCGATACCGATCGAAGGCGGCATCTCCACGAAAACGGCCCCACAGCAGATCCAACGCTTCTTGTTTCAAGCGAAACACCTGGTCACGATCGATGCGCCGGTCGTCATTGAGCGCGCGGCCGAGGGTCGCCAATCGTTGAAGATCGGCTCCAAGGCCGGCCGCGCCGGGAAGCTCTTCAATGCGCAAATAGAGCGGATTCAAATAACGCCGGCTCGAAGGGGAATAGGGGCTTGGCTCAAGAGGAGAGACGGGCGTGGCGGCGTCCAAGGGATTGATCAGCACCATCCCCGCGTCGAGACGCGCCCCCCATTCGGTCAGGCGACGCAAGTCGGCCAAATCCCCGATGCCCCAGCTCTCTTGACTTCGGGTGGCATAGACCTGCGCGCTCCAGCCCCAGGTTTGAAGATCGGAAGGCAGATGGCACCGTCCGGGACTGACGATGAGGCGTACATTGCCAGAGGGCCCATCCAGTGCAGTGAGCTGATGATATCCCAACGGTAGATCAGCGGGCAGTGTATCGCGAAGGCGCATCGCGGTCCCATCCTCGAGCGTGAGTTGCGCCGGCTTCGGAAGGGATAGGGTCTCCCCCTGGCGGAGGACCAGCACGCTTTTTTGAAAAAGGGACGGCGCCGCCGCGGGCGGCGTGCCCATGGCGTCCCGGATGGCATCGCGCCGCTCCGGCGAAATGCGTTGAACGTTTCCCCCGGCATCTTCGTAAGTTTCATCAATGCCCCATGCATCGGTGCTCATTGCGTGCCTCCAATGCTTCTCTCTCGCCTAGCTGGATGCCCGCCTGCGCGGGCATGACATTCTCGGCGGCTCTTTCCCATCCATGGGTTGGGCCGCAGTACATGATCAATATCAATAATTACTTACAGCCGGCTGCCGATCTTTTAAGAGAGCCTCGGTATCGATGACTCGATCAGTGGCGCCGGTGCGGCAATTATCACAATGGCCGCAGTCGGATGTCAGCTCTTGTTCGAAATACCGGGACAGATAGCGCGTGCGGCACATGGTCGTCTGGCCATACCACATCATGACCTCCAGCCGCTCACGGTCGCTGGAATGACGCTGCTCGTACTCCTCCAGGAAGCGGGTGAATTCCTCGTCATTGGCAAAGTCACGGATTCTCTTTAGGTGCCGGCCACGTTCAATAAGACCTGTCGCCTCCAGCAGCGCGACGATGACTTTCACGCGATTCTCAGAAAGGTCCGCCGCCTCGATCAAGGACTTCAGCGACACGCCTTCTTTCGCGTCAGCGTGGCTCGATAACCGATCCAGCGTTCGGTAGACGCGCAACGATTCTTCCCGACGTGGATATTTGCCGCCGAGAAAATAGGACTGAACGCGTCGGTCTTCCAGCCGATACAACAAGATGGCGCGCGCGGGCCGGCCATCACGACCGGCGCGACCCGCCTCCTGCACGTACGTTTCAACGGAATCCGGAATCGCGTAGTGCACGACGAACCGCAAATCGCGCT